>CALDYY010000131.1 GCA_937944245.1 uncultured Saprospiraceae bacterium
GTTAAATCCTTTTGTTTTGGAAAGGTGATGCCATAAAGACGGGTCATCATCTTGTTTTTTTCATTGCCTCGCCAGTAAGCTCCTGCCACGTTCATCAACTTTGCGGCTTTTATGAAGCCAGTGTTGGGAATGTGCGGACCTCGACATAAATCGGTGAAATTGCCCTGTGTATAAAATGTAATTGTTCCATCCTCCAGTTCTTCTAGCAACTCTAATTTATAAGGGTCTTCTTTCTTTTTGAAATAGGCAATAGCTTCTTTTTTGGCAACTTCCTTGCGAACGAACTCGCTTTTTGCTTTCGCCAATTCAAGCATCTTCTTTTCAATAGCGGGTAAGTCATTGATAGAAAGTTGTTTATCTCCTGCCAAATCCACATCATAGTAAAATCCATTTTCTAAAGCAGGTCCGATGCCTAGTTTTACACCTGGATAAAGTGCTTCGAGTGCCTCCGCCATTAAGTGTGCCGAAGAATGCCAAAATGTTGCTTTTCCTTCATCGTCGTTCCAAGTAAATAATTTGATAGCCGCATCTTCCTCAATCGGGCGCGTTGCGTCATAGGTTGCACCATTTACAGATGCAGCCAGTACATTTCTCGCCAAACCTTCACTTATGGATTTTGCAATATCCAGTGCAGTAACTCCTTTTTCGTATTCTCGGACTTTGCCATCCGGAAAAGTAACCTTTATCATTGACATAGGATGTAAAATTAAATTTGAAACGCACTACCACTGATAGTAGCTTGTCGTATTCCTTCGTAAAACTCAATTAAAAAGAGCAAATGCCTTTTTAAAAAGCCCTGCAAATTTAGAGAAAGTTAAAGGAAATCAAAGCCTTTGGCAAATAACATTGCAAGAGAAAAGCAGAACTTTTTAAATTATGTTTTGAGACTACGTCGAGATAGTGTAGTTTTGCGCCAATTTGTATAAAAGTAAACTCATTCGTTCAACTGTTAATAAGCAAACATGCCTAAAGATACTTCCATCCGCTCGATACTGATTATTGGAAGCGGTCCTATTATTATTGGTCAAGCCTGCGAGTTTGACTATTCTGGGTCTCAAGCATCGCGTGCGTTGCGAGAGGAAGGAATCGAAGTTTCCCTCATCAATTCTAATCCAGCTACCATTATGACTGACCCTATGACGGCGGATCATATTTATCTGCTACCATTGACGGTCGAAAGTATTGTTAAAATTTTGGAAGAACGCCAAATTGATGCCGTACTGCCAACTATGGGGGGACAAACTGCATTGAATTTAGCGATTGATGCAGGTAAACAGGGCGTTTGGGAAAAATACAATGTTCGACTTATCGGAGTGGATTTGGATGCGATTGAACTTGCTGAAAACCGCGAAGCCTTTAAGCAAAAAATGGTGGAAATTGGCTTACAAGTTGCGCCTTCTTTCATTGCTAATTCATTTTTAGAGGGCAAGGATGCCGCTCAAAAAATTGGTTTCCCTTTAGTAATCCGACCTTCCTACACCTTAGGTGGTTACGGTGGCGGGTTTGTGCATTCTGCTGAATTTTTTGATGATGCCCTTCGACATGGCTTGGAAGCCTCGCCTGTGCATGAGGTGCTAGTGGAAAAAGCGGTGCTAGGCTGGAAAGAATTTGAGTTGGAATTGTTAAGAGATAAGGCGGATAATGTGGTGATTATTTGTACCGTAGAAAATTTTGACCCTATGGGGATTCACACTGGCGATAGCATTACAGTTGCGCCAGCGATGACGCTTTCTGATACGGCTTACCAAAATATGCGCAATCAATCCATTACCGCCATGCGCTCACTAGGTAACTTTGCGGGTGGCTGTAACATCCAATTCGCACAAGACCCAGAAACAGAAGAACTTATCGTAGTAGAAATTAATCCTCGTGTGTCGCGTTCCTCTGCTTTAGCGAGCAAAGCAACGGGTTATCCAATTGCTAAGATTGCAGCAAAACTAGCGATTGGTTATCATTTGGATGAGCTTAATAACGCCATTACCAAAACAACTTCCGCTTATTTTGAACCTACTTTGGATTATGTGATTGTGAAAATGCCACGTTGGAATTTTGAAAAATTTCAAGGGGCAAATACAACACTTGGGATGGCAATGAAATCCGTAGGCGAAGTGATGGCAATAGGAAGAAACTTCTTGGAAGCCTTGCAAAAAGCCTGTCAATCCTTAGAAAGTGGCAGAATGGGATTGGGAGCAGACATGAAAGAGTGGATAAAAAGTGATGATATTCTCTCCAGATTAGAAAATGCCAGCGATGACCGCATTTTTAGAATAAAGGATGCTCTGCGTCTAGGGGTACCTAAGAAAACTATTCAAAAATTAACCAAAATTGACCCTTGGTTCATTCAGCAAATTGCAAGATTGGTAGAGGTGGAGGAGCGATTGATGCGCTACAATATCCCAGAAGATATTCCAAAAGAATTTTTCTTGGAACTCAAACAACTTGGCTATTCCGATGCACAAATTGCTTGGCTGCTGCGCATTAAGGAGGAAGAAGTTACGCGCTATCGCAAATGGTTGGGCATTCGTAGAACCTACAAAATGGTGGATACTTGTGCTGCTGAATTTGAAGCAAAGACACCTTACTACTACTCGACCTTCGATGTAGAAAACGAAAGTAAACCCACGCCAGATAAAAAGAAAGTTATTGTCATTGGCTCAGGACCAAACCGAATTGGGCAAGGTATCGAGTTTGACTATTGCTGCGTGCATGGCGTAATGGCAATTAAGGAATGCGGCTATGAAGCGATTATGGTCAATTGCAATCCTGAAACGGTTTCTACCGATTTTGATATTTCGGATAAACTATACTTCGAGCCTGTTTTTTGGGAACACCTCGAAGAAATTATTGAGCTAGAGCAACCTGAAGGCGTAATTGTGCAATTAGGTGGGCAAACGGCGTTGAAATTAGCAAGCAAATTACAAGAGCGCGGCGTAAAAATTATTGGTACTTCCTACGAAAATATGGACTTGGCAGAGGATAGAGGGGCTTTTTCTGACTTGCTGAAAGCGCTAGAAATTCCTTATCCTAGATATGGTGTTGCCAACACAGCGGATGAAGCATTGGAAATTGCTAATCGGATTGGTTATCCTGTGTTAGTACGTCCTTCCTACGTGTTGGGTGGGCAGCGAATGCGCATTGTCATCAATGATGAGGAACTGGAACGTCAAGTACTGACTATTTTTAAGCATATGCCAGACAATCGCGTTTTAATTGACCAATTCTTGGAGCGTGCCAAAGAAGCGGAAATTGATGCTATTTGCGATGGCGAGGAGGTACACATCATGGGTATTATGGAACATATTGAGCCTGCTGGGATTCACTCTGGAGATAGTTCGGCGGTGTTGCCTACTTACAGCCTTTCTGTACAAGCTATTGGTCAGATGGTGCAATATACTAAACAATTAGCTATGGCATTGAATATCAAAGGTTTGATTAACGTGCAGTTTGCCATAAAAGGCGACCAAGTGTATGTGATAGAAGCCAATCCAAGAGCATCGCGCACTACGCCATTTATTGCTAAAGCCTATAAAGTGCCTTATTTGAATATCGCTACGAAAATTATGCTTGGCACACACAAACTCAAGGATTTCCGCATCGAACCACAACCGAGTGGTTACGCCATTAAAGTACCTGTTTTCTCTTTCCATAAATTTCCTGAAGTAGAAAAAAATTTAGGTCCTGAAATGAAATCCACAGGGGAAGCTATCCGCTTTATCGTTGATCTTTCCGATCCGTTTTTTAGAGAATTGGACAGAAATAGATATATGTACTTGGCGAGGTAGTATTTTATCTTTTACATTGTTAAGGTAAAATTATCACGCAAGATTTATGATCACACAATGGGATGTCAAAAAAATTGGCGTCCCATTTTTCATAAGTGCACTATTCTATAGTTGCAATTTAGCCATTTTTTTCTTTCCTTTAGGCAACGACGGTTTGTGGCACAGCTATATAGCCATATTGCTCTACTCCTATTTGACTCTTTTAAAGTTAAAGTATTATTTTATTGTGTAAATCGAATTATCGCTCCAATTTTATAGTGTCTAACGTTTTTTCTTCCGAATCAACGATAACTACTTCGATATGTTGTGGATGTATAGTAAAATAACCATAATGATGCTTCTTAATGACTTTGTCCATTTTAGGATAAGTGGAGGAAGGCAATTCTTCTAGCTCACCACCTGCACCACCTAGCACAAAAAAGTGTGTTTTTTGTTTACCATATGTTTTAGTTAATCGCTCGTAGCAATGGCTATGCCCAGAAAGCACCACATCAATTTTGGCAGCTTCGGCGTGTTGTTCCATAATTTGTTGGACAAATTCATCACCGTGATAACCTTCCCAACCTTGTGAGTAAGGTGGTTGATGAATGAGCAGAAAACGCCAATCGGCACTTTGCCATGCTGGAGATTGTAGTTGGGCTAAAAACCATGCTTTTTGTTCTCCTTCGATACCAAGTGGAAAATGCTCATTAGGGTCAAGTGCAATGAAGGCACAGTTATTGTAATTCCAAGCGTAATAGTTTTCCTTTTTGATATAATGTTGATACCATTTTGGTATTAAATCGTCGTAATAGCTATCGTAATCATGATTGCCTAGTAAGGTAAAAGTAGGGATACTTGCACCTAAGGGTTGTAAAGCATATAAAAAAGTTAGCCATTGTACTTCCTCTGAACCATTTGCTACTAAGTCGCCCAAGCCAATCGTGAAAGCTGGAGCGCGTTGGTGCATTTTTTTGGTAAGTTGCTGAAAGACAGACCATCCGCCTTGACTATCGCCCCATGCAGTAAAGGAAAAAGGCGTGCTTTGAACTGGTGGGCGTAGTTCAAAAATAGGGGAAACAAAACCAGAGCATTGAAAGCGGTAAAAGTAAGAGCGGTCTTTAGGCAAATCCTCTAGTAAAAAGGTAGTCGTTTTTGCTGTTTTGTGACTAGGCAATAGTTTTTTGTTTAACTTTTTTTGGTCTTCACCATATTGCATAATCACAGCATTTCCCAAATTACCTATTGCTTTGATAAGATATTGACGCTCAGAAAGTCTTTGCACAAAAGGAGCAACAAAAATAACTCCCAAAGTATCGTAATAAGGCGTCAGCAAATGGAGTTGCCTAATGCGTTCAGCATAGTTTAAGCCATCTTCTAAATCCATTAATTCAACTTTTCGCAAACCGCCTTGAAGTGCGTTGTTTAATACTCTGATAATTAATCTTGTAGAATCACCAGTTGGCAATAAAGTAAAGCCATTAGGAATAGATTGCTTGATTTGTTGATGGTTGTAAAAAACTTGTGCGCCGTCATCTGCATTGACTATTAGTAACTTAGGAGTATCTAATTTTATTTTTCTGCTATACCAAAGTGCACTGTTGGGCAAATTGATGCGATGTGGTAATGTCACAGAAGCCTCCATACTAGGGAAATCCTCCGAATGTACCAAAAGCCTTTCTTTAGATGAACCGCTAGCAAAATGCCAATCGGTAAATGCTATACTGTTTGGAGCATTGGGGATAGATGCTGCTATATCTTGTTGCATTTTATCCGATTGAAATGCTTTGGGCAAATAAAGTATCGCAGGTTGCGTTACTTGTTGGCAACTGACAAGGCATAGCCAAATAAATAACAAGATAAAAAAAAGTCGCTGCATAGGGTTTAGTTTATGGTCAAATTGTTGTTTTGCATTGTTTCAAGAAAACGTTTTTACCCTATTGGTGTTGTGTTTGTTGATAATAACCACGAAGATATAATATCTACTTATGAAAAAATATAAAATTGGTTTAGCCCTTTCGGGCGGTGGCATACGAGGAGTAGCACATATAGGTGTGATAAAAGCATTGTTAGAAAATGATATTGAACCCGATGCAGTAATTGGGACAAGTGCAGGGGCAATTATAGGTGCTTTGTATGCCGCAGGCAAAACACCTGACGAAATGATGGAATTTGTAAAAGAATGGAGTTTACTTAAATCCATTCGTTTTGGTTTACCAATTGATGGTTTTACCAGTTTGGCATTTTTGAAGGAGCACTTGCAAAAACACTTAGGTTTTGATGAATTTGAATCGCTAAAAAGAGGGTTTTATGTAGGCGTAACGAATATGAATGAGGGAAAATTGGAGGTGCTTTCTTCCGGTTCCTTGAGCGACGCTGTAATGGCTTCTTCAGCTATTCCTATTGTGTTCAAACCTGTGGAAATCAAAGGTAATGTCTATGTAGATGGCGGTGTAATGTGTAATTTAGCGATTGACCCATTGCGTGGCGAATGCGAAACACTTATTGGCGTAAACGTAATGCCAACGGGAAGCGTTGAAGCAAAATCGTTAGGCAACATGATCAGTATTGCTGGGCGACTATTTGCGCTCAGCATTACAGCAACCGCAAGAGAGTCTATTGAGCGATGTGATGTAATGATAAATCCTTCAGTGGGTAGTTATCAGGTGTTCAAAATTTTGCAAAAGGATTTTACGAAGATTTATAAAGCAGGCTACGAAGCCGCTATGGCGCAAATGCCTCTCTTATTAGAAACAGTTTAATTGGCAAATACATGAACAACACAGATGATATTAAAGACACAGTAACCCAACAAAATTATTGGACAGATAGATATCAAAACCAAAATACAGGCTGGGATATTGGCTACCCTTCCAGACCAATTAAGGAATATTTTGATGCCTTAGAGGATAAGTCGCTAAATATTTTAATTCCGGGAGCGGGTAATGCTTACGAAGCGGAGTATTTGTTTCAGCAAGGTTTTCAGAAAGTACATGTGCTTGATATTGCACTTCCACCATTGGAGGCTTTTCAGCAACGAGTACCTAATTTTCCAACAGAGCAGTTGATTCACGGCAATTTTTTTGACCATCAAGGCGAATACGACTACATAGTGGAACAAACTTTTTTTTGTTCCTTCACGCCAACTCCTGAAAATAGGCAAGCCTACGCTAAAAAGATGTTTCAACTCTTAAAACCTAACGGAAAATTAGTAGGACTTTGGTTCAATCATCCCATTTACGCTAAAGAAGGACGACCCTATGGTGGTTCATTAGAGGAGTATTTAGGCTATTTTGAACCTTTGTTTGACATCATCTCTTTTGAATTGGCACACAATTCTATCCCACCAAGAATGGGTAAGGAGTTATTTGGCATTATGCAAAAACGAGGTTAATGACCATTCGATTTTTAGGACAAACGTTGGAGTTACACCCTTACAAAGCCATTTACTGGGAAGAACAAACGACGTTGTTATTAGCTGACTTGCATTTGGGCAAAGCGATACACTTTAGAAAAGCGGGTATTGCTGTACCTGAAGCCGTTGGACAGGAAAATTGGGATAGACTTTATTCGTTACTCCTCGATTTCCAGCCTAAAAAGGTGTTGCTGTTGGGCGATTTATTCCATTCTGATTACAACACAGATTGGGAGGATTTCAGGCATTTGGTGCAGCAATTTAATGATACTCAATTCGTGTTAGTTATGGGGAATCACGATATATTGGACAATGAATTGTACAGGCAGACAGGTTTGGAAGTAGCTAACAGCCTTGAGTTGAAACCTTTTTTGTTCACTCATGAGCCTACACACCATGAGCATGCTTACAACTTAGCTGGACATATTCATCCTAGTGTAAGGTTAACGGGCAATGGTAAGCAACAAATGCGACTACCTTGCTTTTATTTTGGGCAAAATATAGGCTTATTACCAGCATTTGGTTCATTTACAGGAAATGCAGTAATCTCACCCAAAACAGGCGATAAAGTATATGTGATTGCCAACCACTCAATTATTGAAGTTTTCTGAAGTAATAGTGGCGTTAACTCTTTAGATTTGTAAGAAAAATATACTAAATACAAGAAATGGTACAAGAGTTGCTTAATTTAACCGACCTACCTTATCAAAAACCACCAAAAGCTATTCTAGAAATTATAGATGCGCCTTCTACACCTGCTATTAAGATTAGTCCTAATCATCAGTATTTACTGCTATTGGAATACGTAAACTTCCTTACTATTGAAGAAATAGCACAGGATGAATTGAAATTAGCAGGCATCAGAATCAATCCTAAAATTTACGGACCAAGTCGAGAAAAATACTATATTAACATTAAAATAAAAAATATTCAAACAGGTGCTGAACAACAAATTTTAGATTTACCAAATAGCCCTAAAATCGAAAATGTAAGCTGGTCACCTGATAATCAAAATATTGCATTCACAAACACTACCGATGAGGGCATTGCACTTTGGATAGCTAATGTAGCGACTTTAAAAGCTGAACCAGTTACAGATGCCATTATTAACGATGTGATTGGTGGAACGTACCAATGGTTTCGAGATGGTAATAGCATCTTGTTAAAGACGAGAGTAAGGACTTCACCCAACTCAGAGGCTTTGTTTCAAGAAGCACCTCGCCCTATTATTCAATTTAACGAAGGCAAGGCATCTCCCATTCGCACCTATCAAGATTTACTAAAAAATGCACACGACGAAAGGCTCTTTGAGCATTTTATCACTACTCAATTATTAATCTTAGACCTTAATGCTAAAACCTTAAAACCCTTTGGTGAACAAGGGATGATTAATGGATTCAATATTTCTCCTGATGGTAATTATGTGCTAATCACTAAACTACAGAAACCATTTTCTTACCTATTACCTTACAATCGTTTTCCCTTTGATGTAACGATATATGACCACTTGGGAAATAAAATTCGGACTATTGCCGAAATTCCATTGAGCGATGACGTTCCAAAAGGTTTTGGTGCAGTTAGAAAAGGCGCGCGAAGTTTTATGTGGCGCGCTGATAAACCTGCTTCATTATACTGGGTAGAGGCACAGGACGAAGGCGACCCTAGCGTACTGGCAGAAGTGCGCGATAAACTTTTTATGCTGGAAGCTCCTTTTTTGGATGAAGCCAAAGCAGTACTTTCTTTTCAACTTCGGTTTGCAGGCATTACTTGGGGGAATGCCAACCTAGCATTATGCGAAGAATGGTGGTGGTCAAACCGCAAACTAATTACCAGCACTTGGAATCCAAGCCAGAGAAATGGACAAAAGGAAGTGCTATTTGACCGCTCCTTTGAAGACAATTATAACGATCCCGGCGATTTTGAAACTACTCTCAACGAATTTAGTAGGTATGTGCTATTGCAGCAATCCAACCAACTTTATCTGATGGGCAAAGGTGCTTCAGAGCAAGGCAATCAACCCTTTGTTGATGAATTTGACCTTGTCAGTAAAACCAAAAAGCGACTTTGGCAATCCAAAGCACCTTATTATGAAGTACCGCTGTTAATTTTGGATATTGAAAAATCGCTATTTTTATGTCGTAGAGAATCGAAAGAAGAAGTCCCCAACTTGTTCATTTCTAACTGGGAAAATGGAGAAAATAAAGCAATAACGAATTATCCGCATCCTTATGAATGTTTGAAGGGGGTAAAAAAGGAACTCATCCGCTATCAAAGAGCAGATGGGGTGCAAATGACAGGAACGCTATATTTGCCGCCTAATTACAATGCGGAAAAAGATGGAAGATTGCCTGTGTTCATGTGGGCTTACCCTAAAGAATTTAAGAGTAAGGAAACAGCAGGCCAAATAACCGATTCGCCTTTTGAGTTTATTCGTATTGGCTGGGGTTCACCAATTTATTGGGTTACGCAAGGTTTTGCTATTTTTGATGACTTTAGCATGCCTATTGTTGGCGAGGGAAATGAAGAACCTAACGAATCTTTTATTGAACAATTACAACTTAGTGCGCAAGCTGCCATAGATAAATTAGTAGAAATGGGGGTTGCAGACCCCGAGCGAGTAGCCGTAGGCGGGCACTCTTATGGCGCCTTTATGACGGTTAACTTGTTGGCACATACCAATTTATTCAAAGCGGGTATTGCGAGAAGTGGTGCTTACAATAGAACGCTTACACCATTTGGCTTTCAATCAGAAGAACGCACGCTATGGGAGGCTAAAGAAGTCTATATGAAAATGTCTCCGTTTTTATATGCCGACCAAATAAAAGCCCCTTTATTGCTCATTCATGGAGATATGGACAACAACCCTGGTACTTTTCCTATGCAAAGTGAACGTTTGTTTACGGCTTTAAAAGCACATGGTGCAACTACTAGATTAGTAAAACTTCCTTACGAAAGTCATGCTTATCAAGCAAAAGATTCTATTTTGCACACGCTTTGGGAAATGAGTATGTGGCTAGAACAATTTGTGAAATAAATGTCAAAGAATAATAAATATAAAAAATAAAAATTTATTAGTAGCTTTATTTTAGCAAGTAACAACAGTATGAGAACAGAAACCCTTTATCAGGATTTTAAGGCGCGCATGGCAAAACAAGCAGATGTATCCTATACAATCGGTGTATTGAGTTGGGATAAAGAAGTGAATATGCCAAGCAAAGGAGAACGGTTTAGAAATCAGCAGATAGCCACCTTGAGTGGTATTGCACATGAAATGTTTACCAGTGATGCCATAGGCGAGCTGTTGGAGCAACTTGACGCTAAGAAAGACGAACTTTCTTTTGAAGAAGCGCGCAATATTGAATTGACTAAGCGTGATTTTCACAGAAATAAGAAGTTGAACGAAGCATTTGTTATTAGAAGGTCGCAACTTTGTTCACAAGCCTACGATAGCTGGTTGAAAGCTAAAGCGGCTAATGATTTTTCTAAATTTCAAGCTGCATTTGAGGAAATCATTAAAATAAAACAAGAGGAAGCGGCATTACTTGGCTATGAAGCCAGCCCATATAACGCTTTGTTGGAAGATTACGAACCTGGATACACTGCCGCTATGCTCGATGAGCTATTTGCAGATGTAAGGGCAAAATTAGTGGATTTTGTTCGCGAGATTCGCCAGCAACCTCAAGTAGATGATAGCTTTTTGTATCAACGCTACACTAAGAAAAAACAATGGGACTTTAGTATTTATTTGCTCAAACAACTAGGATATAGTTTTGAAGCAGGTAGGCAAGATTGGTCGCCACATCCCTTCACCATTAATTTTTCAGCTAACGATGTACGTATTACGACACGTGTAAATGAGCGTGACTTGGCAACACTACTGTGGAGCAGTATTCACGAGTGCGGTCATGCACTTTATGAGCAAGGGCTGCCCACTGATTATTATGGACTACCCGTTGGTTATTATGTGTCTTTGGGTATTCATGAGTCGCAGTCGCGACTATGGGAGAATAATGTTGGTAGAAGCCTAGCTTTTTGGAAGGGGCATTATTCAAAGTTGCAAAGTACCTTCTCAAAGCAACTGAGCCATGTCAACGTAACTCAATTTTATAAAGGCATTAATAAAATTGCACCTAGTTTAATTCGTACAGAAGCGGATGAATTGCATTATCATTTTCACATTATGACGCGCTACGAGTTGGAAAAAGCAATGCTGGAAGGCGATTTGAGCGTTAAAGATGTTGAAAGTGCATGGAATGAAAAATATAAAAACTACTTAGATTTAGATGTTCCAGATGCAAAATCAGGTATTTTACAAGATATTCACTGGGCTTATGGCAGCATCGGCTATTTTCCTACTTATAGTTTAGGGAGTTTCTATGCGGCACAATTTTTTAGTCAAGCCGAAAAAGAGATTCCTACATTAAGAGAAGAAATGGAGCAAGGTAAGACCGATTCCGTGCTTGCATGGTTGAGAGCCAATATTCATCAACAAGGCAGACGATATACCGCTACCGAATTATGTACGAAAATAACAGGTGAGCCACTGAATTTCAAGTATTTTTATGATTATGCTAAAGCTAAGTATAGCCAGATTTATGATTTGAAGTAAAGTATAGTTGTGATTGCTTGATTATATCATAAAACGAATATGCTAAATTTGATTTACTAAACACATTATTAAAATCCAACTCCCAATACCTTGCAATTCAAGTATATTTGTTTTACATTTGAGACTAATCGTTTTCGGAATGTGGCGCAGCCCGGTAGCGTACACCTCTGGGGGGGGTGGGGTCGCAGGTTCAAATCCTGTCATTCCGACTATATAACCATAGTTATCAGTAGCCATTAAAAAGAATAACCTACTTTATAGCGAGTTTCTTTTAGCCCTTATTCAATTTTACCGAATTACCACCATGAACAATCTTCAAGCGCAATTTAATTTTGATAATCCAACATTAGTATATAAGATAATTGTTACGGCTATTCTAGCGATAGCGCTATATGTCATTCGTCAGCTTAGCACACATCTTATTCAAAACATTGAACCTGATTTAAAAAAGCGTTACGTTTGGCGAAAACGCTTCGATTACATTAGCTATTTTATATTTTTTGTTAGTGCTTTGCCAGTTTGGTTTATAGAATTGCGTTCGCTTAGTACCTTTTTGGGGTTGTTGAGTGCAGGTTTAGCCGTAGCACTAAAAGACCCGATTGTCAATTTTTTTGCTTGGGTTTATATTGTTCTGAAAAAGCCGTTTGAAATGGGCGACCGTATTCAGTTAGACACCTCAGAAGGCGATATTTTAGATATTGGCTTTTTTGAATTTACTATGCTAGAAATTAAAAATTGGGTCCAAGCCGACCAAAGCACAGGTAGGATTATTTATGTTCCAAATGGTTTGCTATTCACAAAACCTGTGGTGAATTATAATCAAGCCATGAATTTTATCTGGAATGAAATTATCATCACCATTACTTTTGAATCGGATTGGCAAAAAGCAAAGAAAATATTACAAGATATTGAAAATGAGCATTTAAAATCGCTAGTAGATAACTCTGAAGAAGCCTTCGATAAAGCAAAAAAGAAATTTTACATTGAATACAAAACAATTAATCCCAAAGTATATACCAAAGTAGTTAATAACGGTGTACAGTTGACTTTGCGTTATCTTTGTCACCCTAAAATGCGTAGAAATACAGAACAAATTGCGTACGAGGAAATCCTAACCCGATTCGCACAACACACTGACATTCGCTTTGCTTATCCAACTACTCGCTTTTATAGAGATTAAAAGTGTTTTTGCATCCGAAATAAAATATAATATTTCATAAAACATGTTTTTTCATCCTTTTTTTAACTGATTTTGTTACATAAATTAGATGATATTATTTCTCTACCTTAGTCATATTTCAAGATGCACACAACACATACAGAATTAGGAATCAATTCTATTGCGGAATTAGTGAAACAGCAGCGCGTATTCTTTAAAACGAATGCGACAAAGTCCATAGATTTTCGCGTAACTCAACTCAAAGCATTAAAAAGTAGCATTACACAATACGAAGTTCAAATGTTAGCAGCCCTACATCAAGATTTAGGGAAGTCAGATGCTGAAGCATTTTTAACAGAAATCGCCATAACTAAGCAGGAAATTGATAACGCACTAAAACACCTTAAAAAATGGACTGCTCCCCAGCGAGTAAAAACTCCATTACAATTACAGCCTGCCCAAAGTTACAGAATCGCTGAACCTTATGGCGTTGTGCTTGTCGTCGCCCCTTGGAACTATCCTATACAACTTGCGCTTCTGCCTATAGTTGGAGTCATTGCTGCTGGCAATACAGTAGTGCTTAAGCCCTCTGAAGTAGCCTCTGCTTCCAGCAAAGTATTGAAGGAAATGCTTGTGAACACTTTTGAGGAAAATTTTGTCGCCGTAGTGGAAGGAGGCATAGAAGAGGCAAAAGCCTTAATGAGTGAGCGTTTCGACTATATTTTCTTTACGGGCAGCACACATGTAGGACAAATTTACTATCAAGCAGCAGCCAAGCATCTTACGCCCGTTACGCTAGAGCTAGGGGGCAAAAGTCCTTGTATTGTTGAAGCAGATGCCAATTTAAAAAAGACAGCAGAACGAATCATATTTGGTAAATACTTGAATTGTGGACAAACTTGTATTGCACCTGATTATCTATTAGTCAACCAAAAAGTAAAAAAGGAACTAATAGCGGAGTTAAAAAACGCAGTAGAGAAAATGTACACCCAAAACTCGGCTACTTGTGAATGGTATCCACGAATTATTAATGAGCACCATTTTAATCGTTTGATTGCGCTGATTGAACCAGAGAAAGTAATTTACGGTGGTACATTTGACCAATCCAAATTATATATTGCCCCTACTTTTATGGATAATGTCGCAAAAGAAGATGCTGTAATGCGGGAAGAAATTTTTGGTCCAATATTGCCAATTATAACAGTTGATAATGTAACTGAAGCGATTGATTTCATTAACGAGGGAGAAAAACCACTTGCCCTTTATATTTTTAGTAAAAGTCAGCAAATAATAAATCAAGTGTTTGAAGCTACTTCTTTTGGTAGTGCTTGTGTAAACGACACCATTATTCAAATTAGCAATAAAAATTTACCTTTTGGAGGCGTTGGTAAAAGTGGCATTGGTAGCTATCATGGTCGGTATTCTTTTGAAACATTTTCTCATTACAAAAGTATTATGAAACAGGCTAGTTTTGAACCAACATCGAGGTTCAGATTTGCACCTTGGAATTATAAACTTTTGCGACAAATTTTTAAGTATTTGTAAAATGAAAGTTGTTATCTTTGCAACAATTTCAATAATAATAAATATATTATCCATTGATTAATAAGACAACGCTAAGAATAGGATGGTTTTTACTCCTCATTGCAATTACATTAATTGGCGATAGAGTAGGGGGTTACTTTCTTCAGCGTATAGTGGATAAAAGCAATTTCAGATATACCAGTTTGTATCAAGGAAAAGCACAAGCCGATATTTTATTAGTTGGTAACTCTAGAGGATTGAGTTTTTATCAACCTCATGTTGAGGAAGCTACACAAAAAACAACTTTCAACCTTAGTTACAACGGAATGCCTGTTGATTTGGCAAGAGTATTGGTTGAAGATTACTTTGAACGGCATCCAGCACCAGCGTTGGTATTGATTGATATAACCCTTTCTGACAAATACAATATTCCGCTCATCAGTGGCTTCACCGCTTATAGCACTTATTCCAAAAGATTAGATAGCCTGATTCAAGCCGTTAATCCAAAATTATATTACGCTTGTAAGTTCAGTCACTTACTTCGATTCAATAATGAAGTATTTCTCAGAGCATTATACTATCAAGGCAACACAACAGATAAGAATTGGCTGTTAGACCGTGTTATTTCTGATGGCATGAGAGAAAAAGTGACCCAAGAACCTTACAAAATAGATTTGATTAAAATAGAAGAATTAAAAGCGATTATTAAAATAGCTCAAGAAAATGGTTCAGAAGTAAAACTCACCGTAACGCCTTATTACCCTCCTTTTAGGCATCATATGGAAGGCTTAGATAAATTTATTGCCGCCGTTGAGGAGCATACGCAATTACCAGTGCACGACTATTCCACGGCACTTTCCAATTACGAATTCTTTGGTGATTACATGCACATTAACAAAGACGGTAGTAAAAGTCTTATTCAACTGCTTCAACAAGATGGTATTCTCTAAATGAGGGTGGATAGAAAAATAAAAATCTAGTCAGAAAATTAATGCTAATCCCAAAATTAGTGGAACTTTCCTACCTTTGAAGTCAAAAACGAGATATGTCTTTGACACCTAAAGATCGCATCCGAGACTGGATGTTTAGACAAGTGCATAGCAAGAACCTAGTTTACAACACTTGCTGGGAAGACCCTAGATGCGATAGAGTGCTTTTAAATCTTGATACAGATAGTAAAATAGTAATGATTACTAGTGCAGGATGTAATGCTTTGGACTATTTGTTAGATAGTCCTGCAAGCATTGATTGTATTGATGTTAATCCGCGCCAAAATGCTTTACTAGAACTTAAAAGAGCAGTTTTTCAGAGTTCAGATTTTGATGTGTTGTTCCAAATGTTTGGCAAAGGTATTTGTAGAACAATAAAAACAACCTATCGAGAAAAACTTAGAACTTCATTACCAGATGCTGCTAGGGAATACTGGGATAAAAATATTCGTTATTTCAATGGAAAAGGGGTGCGCAGAACGTTCTACCATTATGGTACTTCTGGGCGTTTTGCATGGTTGGCTAGTCGCTACTTTCAAATGAACAAAATACAGCATCAAATTCGCGCTTTATTTGATGCCAAAAGTAAAGAAGAGCAAAAGCATCTCTATTTGCAGATAGAGGATAAAGTGATGAATGGAGTTATAGAATGGTTTTTAAATCGGCATATTACGATGGCGCTTTTAGGCGTTCCGAGAAGCCAAATGGAACTATTCGCCAAAAAATATGAACGTGGTGCGTTGGGTTTTATCCAAGAATGTCTGAGAAAAGTATTTATCGAATTGCCGATTGAAGATAATTATTTTTGGCGATTATATATGAGTGGTGAATACACGATTGACTGTTCGCCAAACTACCTGAAAGCAAAAAACTTTGACCTCATCAAAGCCAATCAGCATAGGTTAAAAACACACACTACTTATGTCAGTGAGTTTTTAAAACAAAATCCCAATACTTATACCCATTTCGTGATGCTAGACCATCAAGACTGGTTGGCGGACAATAATCGTCCAGCTTTGGAAGAGGAATGGCGGCTCATTTTAGCCAATAGCCGTCCTGGAACAAAAATATTGCTTCGTTCAGCAGCGGAAACCATAGACTTCTTCCCTGATTTTGTGCTGGAGCAAGTTTATTTTGAGCAAGGAGAAATCATAAAAGAGCAGCATTTCTTAGACCGTGTAGGGACGTATGCAAGCGTTTATTTAGGCATAGTGAAGTAGCAGGATTAGAAAACTAGATTTACAACAAACAAAGCTAAAAACATGACAGGAAAACAAGATTTTGCTTCAAAAAAAATTGCGCATGCCGATGAGCAAGAGCAAGCAAAAGAAATCAGTAACTACTATAAATGGCACGCCAAAATTTATGATTCTACTCGATGGACTTTCCTTTTTGGTCGAAAAGCAATCATTCGTTTGCTGCCTTTTGAGCGACAGGCTAACATTAAAATATTAGAAGTAGGTTGTGGAACAGGCGTTAATCTGGTGCAACTGGCTCATTATTTTCCCAATGCGCAGCTCATTGGCGTGGATGTTTCCCATGATATGATAGAAAAATCAAAAGAGGCAACTGCTACTTTTCAGGATAGAATTACTTTGGTGGAAGCCCCATATAGTAAAGATAGTACAATCGCTCAGGATGGCGTGGATGTTGTACTTTGTTCTTATTCCCTAACGATGATAAACCCACAGTGGCAAGAAGTCATTTTAAAAGCGAAAGAAGATTTGTACCCAGAGGGTGTCATAGCAGTCACAGATTTTCACCAAACAAAATATGCTTGGTTTGAGAATCATATGGGAAATAACCATGTGCGTATGGATGCGCATTTGCTGCCTTTTTTGAAACAGCATTTTTTGCCAAGTGTTGAGCAAGTCAATCCAGCTTATGGTGGTATTTGGGAATATTTGGTGTTCATTGGCAAAAAAATGTAATCGCTATGATGTCCTATGCTGAACAAATCAAAAAACAGGCTTATCAACAAGGGTTTTGGTTTGTTGGCATTGCTAAGGCGCAACGATTGGAAGAGGAAGCACAACGGTTAGAAACATGGCTTAATCAAGGTTATCACGGTAAAATGGACTACATGGCAAATCATTTTGATAAACGCCTTGACCCTACCTTACTTGTTCCTAGTGCAAAATCAGTCATTACTTTAGCCTATAACTATCATAATCCAGAAATACCAACAGATGATGATGCACCTAAGATAGCGCAATATGCTTATGGCAAGGACTATCACCAAGTGATACGCAAAAAGTTGAAAGATTTATTAGCGTTCATTCAGGAAACTACTGGAGCGGTGGAAGGGCGTTGTTTTGTGGATTCCGCACCCGTGATGGAACGGCAGTGGGCAGCTAAAAGTGGAGTCGGTTGGACGGGAAAAAATACCTTACTTATTCATCCTAAAGTAGGGTCTTACTTTTTTTTGGCAGTTATCATACTAGATATTGCTCTTGAGACCGACCACCCTATGAAAGATTATTGTGGCACTTGCACGCGCTGCATTGATGCCTGCCCGACCAAAGCTATTTCGCCAGAAGGCTATCTATTAGATGCTAGCAAATGTATTTCTTACTTAACGATTGAACTGAAGGAGGCTATTCCTGATGAATTTAAAGGGAATATGGAAAATTGGATGTTTGGTTGCGACATTTGCCAAGAGGTTTGTCCTTGGAATCGCTTTGCGCAACGCCACAAAGAACCTGATTTTGAACCTCACCCCGAACTGCTAGAAATGAATAAGTCCGATTGGGAAAATCTTACAGAAGAAGTTTTTCAAAAAATATTCAAGCAGTCTGCTGTAAAACGCACTAAGTTTTCAGGACTAAAACGCAACATTGAGTTCCTGAAGATTAAGACTTAAGCACTTCTTGCAGGGCAAAATAGCATTTCATTATTGCTTTTGTATCGCGAAGTGCGCTTTTTTCACCTGTTAGTTCATTATCAAATAATTTGGTATAAAGTTCGGTCAGTTTTGGATACTTTAAAAGGTCTTTCTCCTTTTTTTTAATTTGACAGAAATGAATAGAGGACTGCATCGTGCAATAAGTTGGCTTATGATAGACTAATGAAAAATATCGCTTGGTCAATTTAAGTGCTTTCAGTTCATTAAATATCACTTTTTTGTGATACTCTGCATGATGGGCAATCAGTAAATTACTTTGCTGGATAGCGTCCATAAATTGCTCAATAATGGTTAAAGATGGAATGCCTTGTGCGTTTGCTACTGCTGTCGTAATGCCGTGAATATGTGCATTTTGAATATCAAAATTATCAGGAATGGCAATATCTTCATAAGTGTTATGAATATTTCCTTGCTCGTCAGTCAATATAAAAGCTAACTGTACTAATCGTGCTTGCCGCTGATAGGGACTGTTTGTTTCGAGATCGAAAAAAAGATAACGCATAGCTAAAATAGGTGGTGTCTAAATGCTTAAAGATAATTTTTTGATGATATTTCACAAGAAAATATCATCAAAAAATTACTATATTAACATTAAAACTTAAACCCAATGGTAGTAAGCAATCGTTGGTCAGTGTAGTCCACCGTTATATTTTGCTGCTGCGCTATTGAAGTTAAGTATGGAATATAATTTTCTTTGATAAAAGATAGCCGATAGGCAACATCGGCGAAAAAACGCCCTTTGCGGTAACCCACACCTGTACTATAAAATTGATTGATACCCGATTTGCCTACTTCTGGTTGAAATCCTACGCCTATGCCTGCGCGAAGGCGAAAGGGATCAGCCGCAATTTCGCCACCTACTCGCCAGTTGATACCTGAGTTGAAGCGATTAGTAATTTGAGTATTAAGTTCTGTTTCAAAAGTAGCATCATCGGGGTTGGTGCTGTTGGCAGTTAAGTTAAAATTAGCTTTCCCGAAATTAACCCATTCCAGTTCTGTACTAATAAAGCCTGATTGTCCAATAATGAAACCTGCTCCACCGATAAAACGCCACGGTGTATTCAAACGGTAACTGAATTGTCCATCAGGCGAAACACCTCTCCCTGCAATTACGCCGTTTACGGGGTCATTAAAAACATAGTCTATATCTGTGGTGAAAGTATCTTCTAAATCCAAACCTGTGGGGGTATGCACCGCTGCACCAACACGAATTTTATTGGTTAAAAAAATGATAAGTCCTAATTTAGCATTAATACCGACTCCTGTGGTAGTTAAATTCTCTCTAAAGGTAAGGTTTTCAAAAATATCTATCTCGCCATTAGGGTCAGATTCTTCATAGATTTTAGTTTCGCTATAATTTAGAAAAGGTAAACCTACACTTGCGCCAATTAGAAATCGCTCTTTAAAATTGCCACCAATAGAAATAAGTAATTCCTGAACCGAGCCTCGACGGGTTACGCTTTGCTTTTTAGGTACAAGCACATTAGGGAAAAATTCAAAATCGCTAGTCCAGATGCCAGAGTTGTCCAAATCAAAAATAGCATCTGCTTGAGCGGCTATATCAGATTCAAAATCAAAAAATTGACCTGCATTAGCTTGTTCTAAAAATCGATCTGTGATGCTACCAATAGAACGCCCGCTGAAATCAAATTCTTGATTGAAATTGGCAGTTTGGTTTAATCCAATGGCAAAGTTGAAATTGCTCCAGTTGCTTCGCATGGGGTTTCCTACAAAAATAGCCCCTACTGCACTAAATAGAAATTGATTACCCGTTTCCTTTATTGCATTGCTTTCTCCATTTTCAAGTATTGCTTTAGCTCCTGCAAAATTATAGGCAGGTGAAATTAAAATTTCTGAAAACCGAAATGATCCCAAACCAGCAGGATTAGTGCTTAAAGTAGAAAAATCAGCGCCTACACCGCTAATCGAACTACCTACGCCCATGTTGCGAGCGGTAGCGGTTACATCAAAGGTAGAATAGCGCAAGGCATCAAAAGCCGTTTGTGCTTTTGCAAACTGCGTAAACGTTATTAAACAAAGTAGGATAGCAAACCTCACTAGGAGGTGCTGTTTTTTGGAATAGAATAACTGAACAAGCCAACTCATAGGATAATTATGATTAAAAAGTGAATAAATAGTAGAACATCGAAGCATATTTTTGTGAATATTCCTCAAGTTTCCCTTTGCACTTATATATCAACAGAAAAATATAAAATGCGTTTGATGTAGAATGAAGTTGTTTGGCTTTTGCTATTTTTGACAAAAATAAATTTGACCAAATATGAACTACGAATTATTGAATATTGAACAGCAAGAAGGTATTTTGACGGTAACTATCAATCGAGAAACTGCTTTAAATGCCTTAAATGCACAAACTTTAAAGGAACTTCAATTCTTTTTTGAGCAGGATGCACCACAACGCATGGATTATAAAGGCATTATCCTTACTGGTGCTGGCGAAAAAGCATTTGTTGCTGGCGCTGACATCAAGGAATTTTTAGGCTTGGATGGCACTCAAGGCGAAGCCTTGGCGCGGCATGGGCAATCCGTTTTCTTTTCTATAGAGCGACTTGCGAAGCCTGTAATTGCTGTGGTGAACGGCTATGCTTTGGGTGGTGGCTGTGAATTGTGTATGGCTTGTCATTTGCGTATTGCTACACAAAATGCAGCATTTGGTCAGCCCGAAGTTAATTTAGGCATCATTCCTGGCTATGGAGGTACACAACGTTTAGTACAATATATTGGCAAAAGCAAAGCCCTAGAATTAATGATGACTGGCGATATGTTGCCCGCAGAAGAAGCGCAGCGATTGGGCTTAGTGAATTATGTATTGCCCACTAAGGCAGAAGCTATCGAAAAAGCTACGGCTTTGCTACATAAAATTGGTACAAAAGCACCTTTGGCAATCGCTAATGTCATTCAATCGGTTAATGCTTATTTTGATGCTCATGTGGATGGTTTTGAAGCAGAGGTAAAAAACTTTGGCACTGTAACAGATACCAACGATTTTCAGGAAGGCGCAACTGCATTTGTAGAAAAAAGAAAGCCACAGTTTAAGGGGAAGTGATTGGGTAAAATAATTTAGCTCACACTTTTTTTAGGTTTGAATATTCTAAAAGTGTGAGCTATCATATTCAGTTTTTATCTGAACTGATGTAGTGTAACCTTACATCCCTTACAATGTCTTCAAATATTCAATTACTGCTTTTCGCTCCGAGGAAGTTAACTTATCACCAAAGTAATGCCCCATGTTGCCGTATCCTGGAATGGTGGTATCATAAGTCTTTTTTCCGCTGCCATTGCTTTTGACTTCATATTTCCAGCCCACTTTTTGCTCATCAAAATCATAATCGCTAATATCGCGCTGCCAGAACTTTGGACGTTGCTCGCTATTTAACAAATCCTCTAGCGTAGGTACTGCTCCATTGTGCAAATAGGGTGCAGTTGCCCAGATGCCATCCAATGGTGGCGCGACGTAACCTTCATAGGAGCGCAACTCTGAGTGAGGGGAAGAAGTGGCAAACCAACTTTTGTTATACCAATCGGTAATGCCTGAAGTCATGGCATAATTCAAATAAAGAGGATCAGTTTGAATGACGCTCAAAGCAACCACTTTATTTGGATAGGTTTCTACTTCGCCGTAAGTGCCATGACATTTGCTACAATGGTCTTCAAATAACGCTTTACCCTCGCTAGCAAGGGCTTTGTCAATAGGGTAAGGATAGGCAGGTGGTTCAAGTTGATTAATCCAAGCCAGCACATCCACAAAATTTTGTTGCACGGTACGTGCGTGTGTGCTATCAGGGCTACCTAGTACGGAGGCTTGCATCAATAGTTTAGTGAAATCACCTCGCCCGATGCCGGTGTAATAAAGTGCGTTTTTCTTTTTAGCGTTCCAAAGTGGTGGCACATCAGAAGCAATATTATAATCGTCAATTTCGTAAAATGCTGTTTTGCTATAAGTTAAATCTATCGGATTGCGCTGTTTCATACAGGCTTCCGCTAAACGTGCAGCAGGATTTACACCCACTTGATGGGTTTCGATAGCATCCGTAGTGGCAGCAAAGAAGTTAGAGAAATTTTCATACGCTGCCCATTCTGGCGAATCCTTGCCATATTTTACGCGCATGGTAGTTTTAATTGCTTTTCCAAAAGCCGATAGATTATTGCGAAAGTCAGAGGCATAATTACCAAGCCCTAAAATGACTTCGCCATTAACAGTAGCTGCATGGCAGGAAAAACAATTTCCAGACACCACTTTTTCGCCATTTGCTACTTCGAAAACACTAACGAAATAAGGAATATCCTCATTGAAATTATTGCTCAAAGGGGCTTTCTTTGCCAGTTTTTTACCTTGTTTTTCAAATAATTCATAGGGAATACCGCTGCCGACATATTCGCCCGAAAACATATATTGTAAGCCTTTTTCAGGATCACCTCCTTGTTGTTGAGGAGATGGAGGGATAACCTTCGACTTCCAATCTGTTGAAGTATCAGCAGTAGGAATATTTTTGTAAGAATGGCAAGCCACTAACAAAAACAATAAACCAATACCTAAAAATAACTTTTTTTTCATATCAGGGTGAATTGTCTATTATTCATAGAAAACCCTAAAACAAACTTTCGGTTGTCTGGCTGAAACAAAAATGACATTTCTGTATAAAAAACTAACCGATATGCTTTTTGATTGCATCAAGCCATTGATAAATACTGGTATAGTATTTCCAAATGAAAAAATAAGGAATTTGGATAGCCCCAAATTGTAATCGAATTTGCTCAATAGCGGGAATCATACTTCCCTCAAAATCAAAGGTTTTGAGTTGTAGTTGATTAGAAGTGTATTGAATAGCTTTCCAAATAAGTAAAATACCGGCACCACTGCTGCGCCAATTTGGCTCATCTCCTGAAAGATGATAATAGCTACATTTTTTATCCCAAATTAGATAAGCTGCCGCATGGATTTGTTGCGCTTCATCCACAGCATAGAGAATTTTTCTAGCGTTATGGGTGGCTAGTGCTGCGTCGTGCTTCAAGAATTGGGCTAAGGAATAGGGTATAGTAATTTGCTGACGGTCAAAGCTTTTTTGATTAATAGCGTAAAATATTTCAGGTTCAAGGTCTTCTAAAACAGTGAGTTGTGCCTCTGCCTTTTTAATATTGCGTTTAATGTTTCTATTAAACCCTGCAAAGACGGTATTCAAGTCCTGTAAGTCCAAGCGGTAGGTGTAAAAAGTAGTTTGTTGGAAACCTTTCCAATAAAAAGGTAGCCAGTTAGAAACCAACGGCGAAAAATTTTGCTTGAAGCCATCTATTTTGGGTAAATGTTGAATTAATAAATCGAAAATTACATGTTCATATTTAGTCGTTCGGTAGGTAGGCAGTAAATGAGGTCCCATGAATTTAACAAAAGGTGGCATGATAATATAGCGTAGTCCTATTCTACGTTTTAGAAAATAAGGCATTGCGCCCACCAATTTCTGGTCTTTTTTCACAACTAGCACTTCCCATTCGCAGACAGCATCTAAATACCAATGTTGAAAAAAAATAGGCAAATCATCTGCTATTTGGCAGTAATTTTCATAATCCGATTTGTCGTTACTAATTAAAAAGTTCAATATTTAATTTTTGTGATACAACCTTTTGAAAAAAAAACTCATCTTTTAACCAATAGACTGTAACTTTTGTAAGTGTTCATTCGACTTATTTAAAATTTAACCTTTAATCATTAACAATCTACATATTTTTCAACTAATTCAGAAATCACCCTTTTGATGGCTCTACTGAGGTAGAGCCTCTTTTTTCATTGCCGTCCTTCTAGTTTATCTTCCAGTTTTTCTATTTTTTCAATCAATTTACCATAGACAAGTTCAAGTTTATTTGGGTCTTTTTGAAGTATATCCAATGCTTCATTCACTTGGTTCATAGTTACTTGATGGATATTTACAATGTGGTCATAATACACCTTCATTAAGCTATCTTTTTCCTCGCCATAGTAAGGCTGCGCTGCATTTTCCGCAATGTAAGTATCTAACAATATATCAATCAGCTTTTCTTCTGGGATAGGCAATTTACCTAAAGTTGCCTTTTTTTGACAACTTACACACAATCCTAAAAGCACACAACCCAGAACAATAATTGTTTTATTCATTTTACTTTTGCTTAAATGTTATCGCACCAATAACAAAGTTAGTAATGTTGCGATTGACGAAGAGATATAATTTTGTTCGTAAACGCAAAACTTTGCGTTCTTTTACATTTTATTTATGATTTTTCACTGTTTAATTTGATGTTAATGCGCCATATCTTATTCGTTGATGCTGCCCATCCTATATTGGAAAAGCATTTGACTGATTTTGGTTATACCTGCCATCATCATTATCAGACTTCTAAAACTGATTTGCAGAAAATATTACCTCAATTTTTCGGCGTGGTTTTAAGAAGTCGTATCAATATTGACCGACAATTTATTGATGCTGGAAAAAATCTAAAATTCATTGCTAGAGAGGGGGTAGGCACGGAACATATTGATGTGGATTATACTAAAAAGCAAGGAATTGAAGTGATAATTTCGCCTGAAGGCAGCATGGATACTGTGGCAGAACACGCCATAGGATTGCTACTGGCATTACTCAATCACATTCCAAGAGCCAACCAACAGGTGAAAGCGGGCTTATGGAAACGGGAAGAAAATAGAGCAGTGGAGTTGAAAGGAAAAACAGTGGGCATTGTCGGTTATGGCAATATGGGACGTGCTTTGGCGCAGCGTCTGGTTGGCTTTGGTTGCCAAGTAATTGCTTACGATAAATACAAAACCAACTATGGCGACCAATACGCCAAAGCCGTTAATCTAACTACTTTGCAAGCTGAAAGTGATATTGTTAGTTTTCATGTTTTTTATGAGCCTGAAAATCATCTTTTTGTGAATGATGATTATTTGAGTGCCTTTCAGAAAAATATTTACTTAATCAACACAGCTAGAGGTTTAATTTTGAATACTGCTGATTTGGTGAGGCATCTTAAAATAGGCAAAGTGCGCGGTGCTGCACTCGATGTATTAGAATATGAAGAGCAATCTTTTTCCATGCTAAAAATGGACAACTTGCCTGCACCATTTCAATATTTAGTAGAATCGGAACATGTAATTCTTTCGCCGCACATTGCGGGATGGTCTTTTGAGTCCAAAAAAAATCATGGTGAAGTACTGGCAGAAAAAATTAAGCAACTTTTTGGATAGTAAATATAAGCTATGCCAAATCTCTATCTAAGATTTGGCATAGCTTTCCGGCTTAATTAATGTTTGTTAAAGAAAAAATTATGCAATTCGCCTTCCGTCATCGCATCCCAGTCCATTGAGTTAAGTAGGGGGTGATTTAAGACCAATTCATCGTGAAAAAAGTATTTTATTTCAGCACTAAAGCCGTAGAAAATACCACTTTTATCTTGAAATTGTAGCAGTACGTATTTGCCATCTTCTGACAGTTGCCACTCGCCCTGTATTTTACTTTTAACTTCTTTGTTGAGATAAATTGTTTTTGTGAATTGACCATTTGCGTTGAAATCATATTCCAGCAAAGCAGTCATTACCGAAGTTTTCTCTGTTGATGCTAAATCCTGAATCACTTGATTGGAGAAAACACTACTACTCCAAACGCCAACTAATCCATCTCTTAGACCTTTAACCTTCTCAGGGATAGTTGAATCTACACTTCTCCCCTCACCTGTAACAGAGTTAATCCATTGCCATTGTTGAGATACAAACCGAAGTTGATATTGCTGTTTCCCTCCGTTTCCCTTCATCACTGTTAAAGAAGGCTGTCCATCACATAAATCAATTTTCCAGAAAAGCTCATTTGCTTTCCTATTAAAGCGATAAAGCGACGAATAGTCCACCGCTGGTTCATCTTTCAAAGACACGTTTGAAATATTGTTGGCAGAAAAGTAAACATAAAACTTGGTATTATCTGAAGCATAAGCAAAACCTGACTTTTGGGAAGTCATTTTAGCGGTCATAAATAATACAAAACAAAATAAGGTAATAACCATTCGGGTTTTCATAATTGGATGTTTTCTTCTTTTGTAATATTTATGTTGTTTATATTTGGTCAATCAAATAATATTCAACACAAATACTTAATGTTCTCGAAATCAAATTTGTATTTTCTTCATACTAATTCCAATTATTTTCGATAACTGTTGTCAATTTTCTGATTAAACGTATCAATAAGGTAGTTAAGTTCACTACTCATTTTTGTTGCCAGAAAATGTGGTCGTTATTTTATTTGGACTTTTGTAGAAACTAACCTTTAGTTTATGTTTCCTTGCACATAGTCGAATGTATCCACTAAGAAGTTACAACTTGCCAAATAATTATTTTCCATGTTAAATTTTCGATAACTTTTCTTTGGCAAAGTTCAGCACTAAATCAAATACTTTATATATGTAAGAAATTTTAACAACTGCAAATGGCGAATTTGTTATCTTTGAGCATAGAACTTAAACACCAGTTTTTATGAGCAGATCAACTGCTATTTATGAATCCATGTTATTAGCAAAGCAACAGCAACAAAAGCAATTTGTGGTACTTATTGACCCTGATAAGTTGCGTATGGACAACATGGAAAAAATTGTTGAACTTGCTATTGAGGCTAAAGTGGATTACTTTTTCATCGGCGGTAGCTTAATCGTCAACAATATGCTTGACGAATGCCTCAAAACCATTAAGCGCGTTTGCGAAATACCTCTAATTCTTTTTCCGGGCAACTCTTTTCAGTTGAGCTATCGTGCTGATGCGGTGTTGTTTATGTCGCTTATTTCTGGTCGAAATCCAGAATTATTGATTGGAAAACACGTCATTGCAGCACCATACATTAAATTAAGCCCTTTGGAAATCCTACCAATAGGGTATATGTTAATTGATGGAGGCAAACCGACCACTGTTTCTTACATCAGTAACACCACGCCTATTCCCAACACAAAAGATGATGTAGCACTTTGCACGGCGCTTGCAGGTCAATTTCTAGGCTTAAAGGGTGTTTTCATGGATGCAGGCAGTGGCGCCGAAGTACCCATTAGCGAATCTATGATTGAAACGGTGAGTAGTGGTATTGATATTCCCTTGATTGTTGGCGGTGGCATTTCAACGCCAGAAAAAGTGTTGGCAAACGTTAAAGCGGGAGCAGATGTTGTCGTTGTTGGTAACGCTCTGGAAAAATCACCAAGTTTAATTATAGAAATGGCAGCAGCAGCACATTCTATGAATAAATTGATAACCAAAGATTTAGGTCGTGTAGCACACAAAAATTCGTAATTATTTTTCCGATTGTAGCAGTAAAACATCACCAACTATTTCTTCCATTACTTCGTCGAAGTATAAAACTTGCGCACGAAAAACGTAAGAACCTTGCGATAAGCGTTTTTGCTGAAATGTACCATTCCAACCTAAGCGTTCATTGTTTGGCTGAAAATCATTCTTAGTGAACAGCAAATTGCCCCAGCGGTCAAAAATTTGTAACTGCATCACACGCTCTACGTTAGGTTGGCTGCCATAAATAGTAAACCAATCATTGATGCCATCATCATTAGGCGAGAAAGCACTAGGCACATAAATTTTTCGCACTGGTAGCACTTCAATAAATACAGAATCTTGAGTAATACAACCCACTTCTGAAGTGGCTTCTACTGCATAAACACCACTTGCTTTGGGATAAATCAATTCATTCAAGCAATCGCCAGCACATTTCACCAACTCGGATAGCCAATTCAAACGCCCAATCGGGTAATTGGTATCCAAAGAAAGCGACATGGCATCGCCCAAATCAATGACTTGGTCATTGCCAAGATTAATCCTAAAAGGTTCAGGGGCAACAATTGGCAATTCAATTTGTAAATTACAGCCAAAACGGTCTCGCACTTCAACAAGATATTGACCTGCCATTAAGTTTTGGAAATTAGCTTCATTAATTTGCTGATTTGTGCTCAATTTAATTTCATAAGGTGGATAACCATTTTGCAAATTATTTACTTGAATACTTGCATTGGCGTCGCCGAAGCAAATGGGAGCATTAGTTTGCGTAGTGGCAGTGATACCGTTATCGGGAACGATGGTCAAATTTAAAGTAACAATGCTATCACAACCAAGCGAAGAGATAAGTGAATCGGTGTAAATGCCCGTTCGATTGTAGCGAGAATCGCCTACGCTAAAATTTAGTCCTTCGCAAAGGGTGTCTATTATGGTGTATTCCTTCGGCACAACATGTACGACTTTTATATTAGAGTTGACCCTACACTTTCCATTTTCAATGTTGTTGGGTGTACCTGCGAGCAAATAGCGATAAAAATAAAACCCACTGGAAAGTTCTCGATGGGCATAGCTATTGTCATTTTCATCTATCATATTTTCCCAGGTAATGCCTTCATCAAAACTTTGCTGCCATTGCAGTGCAGGCGTTGGAAATTGCTCGCCTACAATCGTAGCGTTCAAATTGATGGGTTCTCCATCCTCACAAATATTGGCAATATCTCTAGGCAGGATGAGCGCATTTGGACCGCAGGCGCGAAATGTAATGTTGTCCAGAGCCAAGTCGTTGCCGTTACCTCCTGGTGCATTATTGCGCAAGGTGAGCTTTATCGAAGTTTTTCCGGGAGGTGTAGTAAAGGTAAATCCATAAGTTATCCATTGTTCAGACTGTGAAATTTCTCCTGTGGAATATTTCACTTCATCGTCGAGTAAGAAAGAAACATTGGGTAAAATATGTCCTAAAGTATTTCTTTTGACGATATTGATAATATCCGCAGAAAAGACATAAAGTGTGTTTTCACAAAGCCCTTCAATCACTTTTTCATAAAATGCACCGGTTGAAAAGCTAGCATTTACGACCATCATATAACCGTTTGGGTCGTCGCTGTTGTCTTGAATAGCCAACCAAGTAGGATAAAGATTTCGCCACAGCCCTGTATTGTTGGTAATGGTGTACAACCCGTCTTGAGGCGGTCCTATGCTGGTGTAGCGATATCCAGGTGCAATGCCAGGGTCGAGACGAACATTGTTTTCTGCTCCAGCGCCAAAGTCGCCATCTTCGAAGATATTATCTCCCAAGTTGCCTGTACAAATTTGCGCTGTGAGCGTAAAATTTATCCACAAAAAAATTAAACTCCACAATACTTTCAATGGCACTGAATAAGACATTAGCAATTTTATTTTTTATTAAAGGTAGGACTTTGTTTAAGATAAAAAGCGTATTTTAGTCATTTTTAACATTTTCAGGTATAATTCAATTTTTAAACCTGTAAACTCAATTACGACAAAACCAATAAATTACAATTCAACTTTTGGAGGTGGGTTTTAGTTTTGTGATTATGAATATGCAAAATTTCAACTATGATTGACAACATAGATCAACTTGATTTTTCAAAACTTTACACCTACGCTGATTACTTGACGTGGCAATTCGAGGAGCGCGTAGAACTAATTAAGGGACGTATTTTCAGGATGTCGCCTGCGCCTAATTTGAGGCATCAGTCAGTTTCCGCTATTTTACAAGGTGAAATCTATATTTATTTGAAAGGTAAATCTTGTCGATTGTTTGATGCCCCTTTCGATGTCCGTTTGCCGTTGCCTAAACACAAAATGAAACCCGATAAAATAGATACCGTAGTGCAGCCCGATTTGTTGGTCGTCTGTGATTTAAGCAAATTAGATGAACAAGGCTGCAATGGCGCACCCGATTTGATTGTGGAGATACTTTCTCCGGGCAACAGTAAAAAAGAAATGAAAAATAAGTACGAACTATACGAAAGCGCAGGTGTGCAAGAATATTGGGTAGTTGACCCCATCAGAGCGTTCATTATGCGCTTCAATTTGAACGATGCAGGCAAATACCAAAACAGCCCACCTTTTACAGAAGATGATGTATTAACTAGCGAAGTGCTGAAAGGATTTGAACTTAATGTCGAACTGCTCTTCAAAGAGCTGTAATGAATATTCAAAAGCCATAGCCTAAATATTCTGAACTAGGCATTTGTGTCTAATGTCGTTTATACGGTTTTTAGTGCATAAATAGATTGAGGTTAAAAAACCATTAAAAACAACTCTTTTAGAACAATATATTAAAATTGGATAAACGAACCTTATAAAGCGAAAATAAACGAAATTCGTATATTGTGGTGTTAGCGGGCATTGTAAAAGACAGACTGCCAGAGACAATCAAACAAGAAAATAAAGAGTAACAATGGAGCAAAACAACAACGGACAGAAAGCAAACGGTAAAGGAGCAACACCTTTCTCCCAAACATATTTTCACGGGACTAAGGCAGACCTGAAAGTTGGTGACCTTATTGAAGTTGGCTACAATTCAAACTACGGACAACAGAAAAATGCAAAATATATCTTCTTGACAGCAACATTAGACGCTGCAATTTGGGGAGCAGAACTTGCATTTGGTGAAGGACGAGAAAGAATTTATTTAGTTGAGCCGACAGGAGAAATTGAAAACGACCCAGACCTGACCGACAAGAAGTTTCCCGGAAATCCAACGCTATCATTCCGCTCAACTCAACCCTTCAAAGTTGTTGGAGAAGTAACAGTTTGGCAAGGACACCCAGCCGAACAAGTAAAGACAATGAAAGAACACCTTGAAAAATTGAAAGAACAAGGAATTAACTCACTTAACGATTAAATAGTTTAAAATAAATTATGCTGACAGACATAAATCCAAAATTACCAATGCGTGATAAAATCGCAACAAAAGAATTTTACATAAACAAATTGGAGTTTAGCGAAATTTCGGACTACGGAGATTATTTGTTGTTACGAAAAGACAATATTGAAATTCATTTTTTTGAATTCAAAGACCTTGACCCTAATAAAAACTATGGGCAAGTTTATATCAGAACCAATGAAATTGATAAACTCCACCAAACGCTTTTGGAGAACAAAATCGCAATTCACCCAAATGGCCAATTAGAAACAAAGCCTTGGGGACAAAAGGAGTTTGCATTACTTGACCCAGATAATAACTTGTTGACATTTGGACAAACCTTGAAATGAACAGTTTATCAGACAAAACAGCGATAAGAAATAACAACGACCCGCTAACAGCGGTTTGGCGTAATGGCGGGTGCAGTGCTTCGTATGACAGTTTTGTGGTAGGTTTAAGTGCAGTTCTTCGATTGGACTTTTGTGCTAAAAATCCGCCACTACGCCAAGCCGCAAACCGTCAGGCTGTGAAAGAACTCCATTTCATCTAAATAATTCACCTAAAACAACACATCACAAGCCCATATCTTAATTGTGGGCAACCCTTATTTTAAGCTGCTAATTTCAGCCTACTTATTTTCAAAGGCTGATAAAGCCTTAGAA
>CALDYY010000132.1 GCA_937944245.1 uncultured Saprospiraceae bacterium
AAATTAAAGTTCTGCTCTCATGAAAAAAAACTTACTTACGTTACTGCTGATTGCAGTTGGTTACTCTATGTATTCGCAAATTACTTTTGATGGTAACATTAATGAAACGCAATGGGGCACTCCCTTATCCACTTCCTCAGGCGGTCCTGCACCAGGCTTTGGGGCAGGACATGAGATAAACGCCATATATGTATTTGGTAAAGATAATGACTTGTTCTTTGCCATAGCAGGAAATGTACAGAACAATAACCGCATTTTGCTTTTCATAGACTCCAAATCTGGAGGCTACACTAATGGTAATTTTGGACGTAGTGCAGCACCTCAAGGGATTGATGATTTTAATAGCGGTACAACTTTTGATACTAGTTTTGAACCCGATTACGTACTAGTTATCGGTACAAATATGGCAACCGATAATTATTTTTTTGATTTATATACTTTGTCTGGTACAGCCGTTCCAGCAAGTGGAGGAGGACCAAATAACTATTTAGGGGACATAAATACTTCTAACATTGGTGCTAGTCCAATGAATGCTAGTAACACTAAAGGTTTTGAGATTTCTATTCCAAAATCAACTTTAGGGTACAATGACGGAAATGATATAAAAGTGTTTGCCGCGTACATTTCCGATGGTGGCTTTCTGAGCAACCAGTTTTTAACACCTGCGGGTAGTATGGATGGAAACTACGGAAGTGGCCCAGTAACATTTGGTTCAGCAAGTCCTAACCCTATCACAGTACCTTTTTCTGTACTACCTGTGGAGTTACAATCTTTTCAAGCTATAAATAATGGAAAAGTAAATGAACTTTTATGGATTACTGCTAGTGAAACCAATAACAGTCATTTTGAAGTAATGCGTAGTTACGATGCTAAAACTTGGCAAACTATTGGCAAGGTACTAGGTAAAGGAACAACACTGGAGCAGCAAAAGTATCATTTTACAGATATGTCTCCACTAAAAGGTACTAGCTATTACAAATTGAAGCAGATAGACATTGATGGTACTTTTGCATACAGTGAAATCGCAGTAGTCAACAAAGCAAATGAAAGCAATAGCAATTTTAGTATTTTCCCAAATCCTACTTCAGGTTTACTACAATATAACTTAAATGAGGAACACGAAATAAAGCAAATTGAACTATATAGTACATCTGGAAAGCTATTAAAAACAATCACCAATATTAATGGTTTTATCTCTTTGGAAGATCAACAAAAAGGTATTTACTTTTTATCCATCACTACAAAAAGCAATCGCTTCCAAGAGATAATTGTAAAGCAGTAAGTCGTCAAAGTAATTGAGGTTTGAATTAAGCTAGTTCAAACCTCATTACTAAATTGTAAGAAAACACAGGTAATTCTATTAATATGTACAATTCAGTAAAGACCTCTCAATCAAGAGGAGAACCTTCAAAATAGTAGAAGAATTGATCAATCTTATAAGACATGAGGATAAGCATGCTAGCATGAAAGGAATATCAGTGATAAATTTTATGAGCAGAAAAGATGGTTCATTTCCCAGTGGTGGTCGTAGTTCACAAATCTTCATACTTGCAAAGGCACTATCCCTCCAAATAAACATACTGTATTTTCTCTAATTTCAATTTAAGTTGTTGTAAAACTGCCTTTACCTCATTCATATTTGCCTTCACAATCTCACTTAAAGCAGCATCCACAAAAAGGTGTTGCTCGATTCGTTGCAATGGTGTAGGTGCGTCAGTATTTATCTTTTCTTCTTGTTGTTGGATATAATGCTTTAGTTTTTGAAAACGCTCTTCCCAATGTTGCACCATTATAGTATGTGGTTTCTTATAAATCGTTTCTGTTTTTTCTACTTTTTGCGTTTTCAAAGCATAAGTGTAATGCGTCGAGTTGAAGTTAATCTCAACAGTGTATTCCTTTGTTCCTTTTTTTGCCTTTAAACGATTGACTAATGTGCCATTAGCATCGTAAAAATTGGTAATTTGCTCTTCATCTAATTGCAAAGATTTGAATTGTTTAATACTAATTAGATTTCCTTCAAACTTGTTTTCCTCCTTCAATAATTCAAAATACTCCTCTTGAACAGGCAAAAGTCGTTCCTCAACTACGGTGTATTTTACCTTGATTTCATTATTCACATCTTGCTCAAATTCAGTGATTTCTCGCTTGAGCATATTTAAGTTAACTGCCATCGAATAGCCATGCTTGCGAATAGCTTCGCTTACCATTTCTTTGATGAGGTCTAACTGCGAAGGCTTACCCCAAAGGCAATGCACCATTAAAAAGCAATCCATGAGGTTCACTTCATTTCTGCCATTCAAAAAAGCAGAAGTGCGCAACAAGCGAACTATTTTTTTCCATCGTCTATCAAAAACATGAATTTGATTGTCTAGTTGGTTAGGCGTGGCATTGTGTTGCTCAATTTTAATTTTCACCACCTGAATGGTGTTTAGCACCTCTGCTGGCAGTTCTATTTGGTTAATTAAGTCATCCCAGTCATTTATTTCTTCCTGTGTTAGTTTTAAATTATCGTCCACATCATCTGCATATACCTCTTTGGTGTCGGTAATCATATTTAGGAAGTTCTTGAATTGCTTGATAGCACCTATCTCCAAGCGAATCAAAAAACGATCCCAAATAGGTGCTAGGTTATCATTTTTAGGTGGTAATTCATTGGAAGCGGTAATAATACCTTGAATATTCACACGCATATCCTCATCGCCATTGCGATAAATTTTTTCGTTAAGGATGGTCAATAAAGCATTTTGAATGGAAGGTCCTGCTTTCCATATTTCATCTAAAAAGACAATATTTGCACTAGGCAAATAGCGATCAGTGATGCGTTTATACTGGTCGTCCTCTTTTAATTTTTTAATGGAAATGGGTCCAAAAAGCTCATCGGGCGTACTGAATTTACTCATCAAATATTCAAAAGAAACGCCATCGCGAAAAGCATACTTTAAGCGACGAGCAATTAAACTTTTTCCAACACCAGGAGGACCAAGTAAGAAAATGCTTTCACCTGCCACAGCACTTAAGAGAGCTAATTTAGTGGCTTCTTCGCGCTCGTACAAGCCTTTGCACAAGGCGGTTAAAAGTTGAGCTGTTTTTTCTTGAACGTTTGTTGTTGTTTTTATTTCCATATTCACTGAACTAGAAAAAACTACTTTTGGTTCTTTTTTTATCCAAAGATATTATCATCATTTATTGATTTTAATTCACATATTTTTTCGTTCTGCTGGTTTATTTTAATTGTGCATTTTAAAATATTTGTCTAACTTTGCGTATAAATTCAATGACGTACAGTCTTTTTGCGCTGTCAGAGAGACAGAACCACAAAAAGGTAATACCCCCTATTAATGCTGTAACTACATCAATAAATTGAAACTAAAAATTTCAAGGTAAAAATATAGTGTTTCATATGCAAGGGGTAATCACTCAAGTGGTTGCCTCTTTTGATTTAACTTTAATAATAGTGCATTTGAAGCCAACGTTTAGTGTTAGCTTCTATTTCTTGCAAGACGTTTTCGCTTTTTCTGGGTTGAAACACTTGACCTGATACCTGCTCATAAAGTTGTATATATCGTTCGGACACTTGCTGTACAAAAGTATCTGTCAATATTGGCATAATCTGACCTTGTTTTCCTTGAAAGCCATAACTCATCAACCACTCTCGAACAAATTCTTTAGAAAGTTGGGGCTGTGCCACTCCCCTAGCCTGTCGCTCTTCGTACCCCTGCAAATAAAAATACCTAGAGCTATCCGGTGTATGTACTTCATCAATTAGATAAATCTTATCTTCTTTTGAGCCAAATTCGTATTTAGTATCCACTAAAATTAAACCTTGTGCAGCTGCCATTGCCGTACCACGTTCAAAAAGTGCATAAGTGTATTGTTCCATCAACGCATAATCCTCTGCCGAAACAATACCTTTTTCAATAATTTCTTCTTTAGAAATATCTTCATCGTGTCCTTCATCAGCCTTTGTAGCTGGTGTAATGATAGGTTTAGGAAATTTATCATGCTCCTTCATTCCTTCTGGCATAGATACTCCACAAATAGTACGCTTGCCTGCCTTATACTCCCGCCAAGCGTGCCCTGTTAAGTATCCTCTTATCACCATTTCCACCCGATAAGGCGTACATACATGACCAATAGAGACATTAGGATCGGGTGTTGCAATCAGCCAATTAGGAACAATATCTTTGGTGGCGCGAAGGAAATAAGCAGCTAATTCGTTCAACACCTGCCCTTTATAAGGAATGGGACGTGTTAACACATGGTCAAAAGCGGAAATACGGTCAGAGGCAACTACGACCATCATTCCATTTTTTAGTGTGTAAACATCTCTTACCTTTCCTTTATAAAAATTAATTTGTTGGTCGAAACTAAACCTAGTTTCATAGATGCTGTTTTGACGACTCATTGTTTTTTTGTCCTTTGTGAAAATAAATCAACGCAATGCAAGGATAATCTTGCAAAGCTAATTATCTTGTCATTAAATTACTAAATCATAAAATGTATGCGATATTTATTTCCCATTTTGATAATTACGTTAGCATTCTCTGCTTGTTCGTCTAGCAAAAAAGCGATAGAGCTAACACTCCAACCAACTAATAACCAATCTTTTACTTATGCTTCTACAAACACAACAGAAACTTCCATTTCTATAATGGGCATGGACCAAAAGGTTTTGGTAGAACAATCTACAAAGCAACAGTATGATGTAAAAAAGGTGAATAGCGATGGTACTTTTGACTTGACGATTACAACAAAATCCATGAAAATGGAGCAAGTCAATCCAATGATGAATATGCGATTTGATTCGGATAATCCTGAAAACAATGAACCAAAGGATATGGTGGATGGATTAAATAACATGATTGGCAAAAAATTTGATGTAGTTGTGGATAAACAAGGTAATGTCAAATCCGTAAATGTAGAAGGTAATTTATTCGATGGTGTATTTGATAATATACCAGGTGGCGAGCAAATGGCTGCGCAATTTGAATCACAATTTGGTGAAAACGCTATCAAAGGTGCATTAAGTCAAACAATCGGTTTTTTCCCTGACAAACCAGTAAAAGTAGGTGATACATGGGTGAAAAATACGACTGCTGAAATGGGGATGAAATTAGACCTTCAAACAACTTATACGTTAAAAGAACGCAAAAATGGAACTGCCATTATCGAATTTGTGAGCGATGCTAAGACCGACCCAAAAGAAGCTCCTCTCGAAATGATGGGTATGACTATGAGCTATGACATAAAAGGTACGACGAAAGGTACGATTACTGTGGATGAAAAAACAGGCTGGGCAATCAAAAACACTGGTGAACAAAACATGAAAGGTAAAATGAACATGAGTGGTGCTGGCATGGGGGAAATGAGTGCCGATATGGGAATAGTTACAAAATACAAATACAATAAGATGTAATAAGCATCATCTTTTGATATTTAGCATAACAACAGTTCAAACAGGCATCTGTCTATTTGAACTGTTGTCGTTTTTAAAGAGTTTTATCAACTTAAATGTTACAAAAACATTTATCTTAAGTTAACACATTATCACACTATAAGTCACCTGTTTGCCATGCGCAGTATCATCAACTACTTCATTAAAAATCAGATTGCTGCCAATCTTTTGATGATTTCCATTTTGGTCTTTGGCTATTTCGGTTTTCAACGGATGAAGTCAACCTTCTTCCCAGAAAGAGCTTCTCGCCTTATTAGTATTCGCCTAGTTTATCCAGGTGCATCGCCTGAGGAAATCGAAGAAGGTATTGTTGCTAAAATTGAGGAAAATCTAAAAGGAGTAACTGGGGTGGAAAGAATTACTTCTGTTTCAAGCGAAAATGCAGGTACTATCACAGTGGAAGTGCTAAAAGGTTACAACACAGACTTAGTGTTAGACGATGTAAAAAATGCGGTGGATAGAATCAATTCTTTACCTGATGGGCTTGAGCCACCTGTGGTTTACAAGCTAGAGAATATCGGTTTTGCGATTAGCTTTGCTATTTCTGGGGACGTTGACTTGAAAACGTTGAAAGCCTATGGCAGAAAAGCGGAAGATGGTTTGTTGGCAATAAATGGAATATCCAAAGTTGAATTGAGTGGTTTTCCTGATGAAGAAATTGAAATTACTTTCCGTGAGCGCGATTTAAGGGCATACAATTTAACTTTTCAACAAGCTACTGATGCCGTTCGAGGTTCTAACTTAGAAATTACGGGAGGAACTTTAAAAGGAAAAGAGGAAGAACTCCTTTTGCGAGCAAGAAATAAATCCTACTATGCGGATGGTTTCCGAGATATTGTTGTAAAAAATGTACCTGGACAAAGCGTAGTATATCTGCATCAAGTAGCAGACATTACAGACCGATGGTCAGATAATCCTAGCCGTAGCTATTTGAATGGTAAACCTTCGGTGATTGTAACAGTCAGCAATACGTTGGAGGAAGATATTCTAAATGTGGTAGAAAAGTCAAAAAACTACATGGAGCAGTTCAATGCCAGCCACGATGTAGTAAAGGCAGAGGTCATTAGAGATGGTTCAAAAAACCTAGTAGATAGGATTAACTTGCTGGTTAATAATGGTACTATTGGCGTGATTATTGTTGTCGTTTTTTTAGCGATGTTCTTGCACTGGCGACTTGCTTTTTGGGTAGCGGTAGCTATTCCAGTTTCCTTTGCCGGAATGTTTATTTGCGCTGCATTACTGGGTATAACTATTAATGTTATCTCTCTTTTCGGTATGATTTTGGTGATCGGCATCTTGGTGGATGATGGTATTGTTATCGCCGAAAATATATATCAACTCCACGAAAAAGGCGTACCGCGTTATCAAGCTGCTTTAGAAGGAACAATGCAAGTGCTACCAGCAGTATTTTCCGCTATCCTAACTACGGTAGTTGCTTTCTTAACTTTCCTTTTTTTAGATGGTCGTTTAGGAGAAATTTTTTCCGAAATGGCGATAGTAGTGATTTTTTCTTTAATCTTTTCTTTAATAGAAGGTGCTTTTATTTTGCCAGCGCACATTGCACATTCCGCTGCCATGAAAGAAGGTGCAAAACTAAGCCGTGTACAACTGTTTTTTGATGGAATTATGTCCTTCCTAAGGTCAAAATTTTATGCACCTATCTTGAAGTTTTCCCTGAATTATAGCTTTTTTACCTTTGGTGTTATATTGGCAGCATTAATTGTCTCTATTGGCGCATTTCAAGGAGGTTTAGTAAAATCTACTTTTTTCCCAGTCATAGAGCGCGATAATGTAACCATCAATCTTCAAATGCCTGCTGGAACACGCGAAAACATTACCCAAAAATGGTTAGACCACATTGAAGCAGCAGCCATAGCAGCCAACAAAGAATTGAGCGAACGTTTTTTTAACGATGGAAGACAAGCCATTATACAGTTTGAAAAAAATCTAGGACCTACGAGCTATCAAGGAAATGTTAACATTACGATGATAGATAGTGAATTGCGCGATAGCTTGCGCATGAGAGACGTTATTAATGCGATTAGAGAGAAAACTGGTATCATTTACGATGCCGAAGTACTAACTTTTGGAGCACAAAGTCCATTTGGTAAGCCTATTAACGTTTCTTTGGTAGGTGAAAATCTGGAGGAACTAGCGTTAGCTACAAAAGCAGTGAAAGAAAAATTGAGCAAACTAGAAGAATTACGTGATGTAGTAGATAGTAACCAGCCAGGATTGCGGGAAATAAATGTAGCACTTACAGACAAGGCTTATTTTCTTGGGCTTGATTTACGACAAATTATTAGCCAAGTGCGCAGTGGTTTTTTTGGCAATGAAGTGCAGCGCCTACAACGCGGTAGAGACGAAGTAAAAGTTTGGGTACGCTATGCTGAGGAAGATCGCAGAGACATTACACAGTTGGAGCAAATGCGCTTGCGCTTTGTGGACGGTAGAGAGTTTCAAGTATCGGAAGTTGCAGACTTGGAATTACAGCGAGGCGTTATCAACATCAACCATTTGGGTGCAAAGCGAGAAGTTCGCATAGAAGCCGATGTAGCAAATGACAAGGTTTCTGTAAGCGATTTGACAGCAAATATAAAATCTACGATTATACCTGAAGTGTTACAAAATTTTCCTTCTGTAAGTCCAATATTTGAGGGACAAAACAGAGAACAAGAAAAAACACAAGTTTCTATTAACGCTACTTTACCAATCATACTAGGGTTGATGTTTGTTATCATTGCCCTTACTTTCCGTTCCATTTCACAAACAGTAGCTGTTTTTTGTTTGATTCCATTTGGACTAATTGGCGTTATCTGGGGGCATTGGCTAATGGATCAACCAATGAGTTTCTTTTCCGTGCTAGGTATCATTGCTTTGATAGGTATTCTAGTGAATGATGCGCTAGTATTTGTCGCCGCCTACAATGATAACTTAAAAGAAGGACTACCACAAATAAAAGCACTGGAGGAAGCAGCCTTGAGTCGTTTCAGACCTATTTTATTAACTTCGTTAACCACTTTTGCAGGTCTGGCACCATTATTACTGGAGCGAAGTTTTCAGGCACAATTCCTAATTCCAATGGCAATTTCAGTTTCTTTCGGACTTCTAGCAGTTACCTTAATTATCCTTGTCTTGCTTCCTATATTGTTATTAGCTTTTAACCGATTCAAATACTACGCTGCTTGGGCAAAAGCAGGTAAAGCACCCGCATCTTTTGAAGCTGTAGAAGCAGCCACTCAGCAAGATGGCAGCTACAACTATTTATGGTACTTAGTACCTGTATTGTTAGCAATTGGCGTTGCCATTGGATGGCTTATTTTAGGATAAAATGTACTCCTTTTTTGAATGGAAGCACAAGTAAATGGTAAATTTTAAATATTTACCACATTTACTTGTGCTTCTGTTCAAACCTTTGGTTTAAGCATAACTTATCCTATCCTTCAAGCGTTAATATATAAAATTAGTGTACCAAATATGTCAAGAGCAGCGATTGAACTATTAGAACAACACCAGTTGAGAAAAACAAACACGCGTATCCATGTTTTAGAGACCTTTCTAAATGCAAAAGAAGCTATAGGACATAGTGAACTAGAAAAAACACTAGCCGATATGGATAGAATTACGCTTTATCGAACGCTCAAAACTTTTGAACAAAAGGGAGTATTACATCAAGCACTTGACACTAGCGGACGTATGAAATATGCACTTTGTGCCAAAGGTTGTTCCGAGCAAAGCCATAACGACCATCATGCTCATTTTCACTGTACTACCTGCGATAGAACAATTTGTTTAGAGAACGCTATGACACCTTCCATTAAAGTACCTAGTGGCTACAAAGCACAAAAAATACATTTAGTAGTCACAGGTATATGCGAAAACTGCCAATAAAATTCACCTTATGCGACTATTCTTATTTGCTATTTTGGCATTACATTTACAATGTCATTCCTTTTTTACACTAGACAATAAGCAAAGGCTAGAGTACCTAAAAATAGAAGTAACCCAACTCTTCGATAGCGTTGAGACAGAAATGCAACGTTTACAGCAAATAGCAAACAGTATCAATATACAAGGTAGAGCATTGACGGTCAAAGAAATAGAGGTAACTAGCAAAATTGATGCCTTACAACAACAGCTAAACACTTGGCGAGAAAGAAAAGAAATGACAAACACCTTAATCGAAACTACTCACCCAAAAGTTGAAAACCAAATAAAGACTTACCAAAAACTAAAGAAAGAAATTAGTACATTACAACAATCAATACATACCTTACAATTAGATTTGTAACAAAACATCCAATTCACATTCAACAACTTGATTATGAGGTCTTTTTATCCGCTTATTTGCTTTGTATTTGTTTTAGCTTGCCAAGCTAATGAAATAGTTGAACCAGCCGACATGGTACTCACCAATGGGAAAGTTTTCACCTCAGACAGCAAAAATCCAAGAGCAGAAGCCGTCGCCATCAAAAATGGTATTATCCTAAAGGTTGGTACTTCCAAAGAAATCAAAGGATTCATTGGTCAGGAAACTCAAGTTATTGACTTGAAAGGCAAATTCGTAATGCCCGGTTTCATAGAAGGACATGGACATTTTTCAGGTTTAGGCAAAAGCCTAATGAACCTCAACTTTATGAAAGCCCAAAATTGGCAAGAAATTGTTAATATAGTACAAGAAAAGGTCAAAACAGCGCAACCAGGCGAATGGATTATAGGGAGGGGTTGGCATCAAGAAAAATGGAATCAACCATTAGAAAGGCAAGTGCTAGGCTACCCATATCACGATGAGTTGAGTGCAATTTCCCCTAACAATCCCGTTCTGCTTACCCATGCCAGCGGACATAGTCTATTTGCCAATGCCAAAGCAATGGAGCTAGCAGGTATTTCCAAAGAAACGCCTAATCCAACAGGTGGTGAAATTGTACGCGATAGCAGAGGTGAAGTTGTTGGCGCATTTGAAGAAACAGCAATGAACCTGATTAAAGATGCTTATGAGAATTGGTTATCTACGCTTTCTGAAACCCAAAAATTGGAAGAATGGTACAAACAAATCCAATTGGCAGAACAAAACTGTTTAGAAAATGGAATTACCTCATTTCAGGATGCTGGAGCGAACTTTGAAGAAATTGAACGCTACAAAAAACTAGCCGAGCAAGGCAAATTAGACGTTCGCCTCTGGAGTATGATTAGTGCCTCGCAAGATAACTTGGCAGCGCAAGCAAAAGCTTTTCCTTTAATTGGCATTGGCAATAATTTTTTTACTGTGCGTGCCATCAAAGCCTACATGGATGGCGCATTAGGTGCATTTGGGGCTTGGCTCTTAGCTCCGTATGAAGATAAACCAAATTTTATTGGGCAAAATGTAACGCCTATTACAGAAATAAAAAAAGTAGCCAACATCGCTATTCAGCAGGATCTACAACTTTGTACCCATGCTATTGGTGATAAAGGCAATAGAATGGTGCTAGATATTTACGAACAAATTTTTGAAGAAAATCCGAATAAAATTGGAACTCGCTGGCGCATAGAACATGCACAACACTTAGATAGAGCAGACATTCCTCGCTTTAAACAACTCGGGGTTATTGCTTCTATACAAGGTGTACATTGCACCTCCGATGCGCCTTACGTGGTTAAGCGTTTGGGCGAAACACGCGCCAAATACGGAGCTTACCCTTGGCGTTCCCTTATTGATGCAGGTGCAATCGTCATCAATGGTACAGATGCTCCAGTGGAAGACATCAGCCCGATTGAATGCTTCTATGCTTCCGTTACGCGCAAGAGAACGAATCCAGATATGGTGTTTTATCCCGAGCAAAGCATGACACGACAGGAAGCCATTTACGCTTACACGCTTACCCCCGCTTATGCTGCCTTCGAGGAGAACATTAAAGGCTCTCTGGAAATGGGCAAAGTAGCTGATATTGTGGTACTTTCCAACAACCTAGAAACCTGCCCCGAAGAAGATATATTAAAAACCAAAGTGCTAATGACAATAGTGAACGGAAAGGTGAAATATGAAATGAAATAGACCACTAATTCACGAGCTACTACAATTTGCGATATTATTAGATTGTTAGCAACTTGTAAAAATTTAAGTTTGCATAAATAGGCATTCTACTCAGCTATGGTAAATCAATTAGCTTCTAAAATTATCATTCCTTTCGAGCATTAGTCCTCAAATACTTCCATTACATCTACCTTTAGATTAGGAATAATAGTTACTTGTAAAATTACGAATGTTAGCGCAAAAAAACACGCTATGCTATTTTATATAGCTAAAAGTGAAGCAATTTTCCTTTTCTCCACACCTTGTGCATAACTAAAGTCAACTTGACAAGACAAGAATTTGTTTTTTTACATTATATCTAAAAAGCTAGCATTTGCTTGACTTGAAGTCAGAAAATTTAATATTTGTAACTAGAACATTATGCCAGATTTTTTGCATTTACATTGCCACACACAATATTCTTTGCTCGACGGAGCTGCTCACATCGACACCATGATGAACAAAGCGCAAGCCGATGGACAAAAGGGCGTTGCACTTACCGACCATGGCAATATGTTTGGCGCATTTAAGTTTGTGGCAGAAGCCAATAAACGAGGACTAAAACCTATTTTGGGTTGCGAATTTTACCTTGTAGAAGATAGGCACAAACAAAGTTTTAGCAAGGCAAATGGAGAACAAGATGTCCGCTATCATCAGTTACTGCTGGCAAAAAACAAAGTTGGCTATGCTAATCTTTCTAAGTTGTGTTCACTAGGTTTTATTGAAGGGCTTTATGGTAAGTATCCAAGAATTGATAAAGAGTTGTTGCTCAAATACCATGAAGGTATTATTGCGACCAGTTGCTGCATTGGTGCGGAAATTCCACAAGCTATCCTGCACGGGCACGAGGTAGAAGCAGAAAAAAAGCTAAAATGGTGGCTTGATGTTTTTGGCGAAGACTACTACATCGAAATCCAACGACACAGAGGTATGGAAAATATTGATAGTCTGGGCATAAGTCAAGAAGAAGTTAATCAAGTGCTGTTGCGTTTTGCTAAAAAGTACAACATCAAAGTAATTGCAACAAATGATTCTCACTATGTAGAAGAAGAAGATTATATTCCACACGATATGCTGCTTTGCATCAACACCAATAGCATGGTGGACGATAAAGAGCGATTCAAATTTCCAAGTTCTGATTTCTATTTCAAAACCAAAGCAGAAATGGGACATCTATTCGCAGATGTGCCAGAAAGTTTAGATAACACTATCGAGATTTTTGATAAAATTGACCATCTAAAATTAGCAAGAGATGTGTTATTGCCTGCATTTCCTTTGCCACAAGGTTTTCAGACACAAATTGATTACTTGCGCCACCTTACTTACGAAGGCGCAAAAAAACGCTACGGCACTATTACACCAGATATTAAGGAACGCCTCGATTTTGAGTTAGCAGTCATTGAAAAAACAGGATATCCCGGTTACTTTTTGATTGTTCAGGACTTCACAAACACAGCGCGTCAGATAGGCGTAATGGTTGGTCCGGGACGTGGTTCGGCAGCAGGTTCAGCGGTATCTTATTGCATTGGCATCACGAATATTGACCCCATCAAGTACGACTTACTTTTCGAGCGATTCCTCAATCCAGAGCGGATTTCCATGCCCGATATTGATATTGACTTTGACGATGAAGGTCGTCAAAGGGTTATCAATTATGTTATTGAGAAATACGGTCAAAATCAAGTAGCTCAAATTATTACTTATGGCACGATGGCGGCTAAAATGTCGCTTCGCGATGTAGGGCGTGTAATGAATATTTCGCTGCAAGAAGTGGACAAAGTAGCTAAAATTTTTCCCAATCATTTAAAAGCCACGCTAGGTAAAGTCTTAGAAAAAGGTGATGTGAGTATCAAACTCAAAAGTGTCCTTAACTCGGAAGAACTCGAAAAAGCGTATCAATTCAGGAAACTAGCTGAGCAAAACGACACCATTGGAAAAATGATTCAAACTGCTCAAAAGTTGGAAGGCTCTATTCGCAATACAGGTATTCACGCCTGCGGCGTTATCATTACACCCGGCGACATCACCGATTACATACCTGTCAAAGCGGATAAGGACACGGGAATGTTGGTAAGTCAATTTGACAACAGCGTAGCAGAGGCTGCGGGATTACTAAAAATGGATTTCTTGGGGCTTAAAACGCTGACCATCATTAGAGATGCTGTGAGAATGATTAAAGAAAATCACAATAAAGATATTGACCCTGACACGCTCCCACTCGACGACCCCAAAACATATGAACTCTTTCAGAAAGGAGAAACCATTGCCATTTTTCAGTATGAAAGTGCGGGAATGCAAAAATATATGAAAGAACTCGCCCCAACGGAGTTCGCCGATTTAATTGCCATGAATGCTTTGTACCGACCTGGTCCTTTGGAGTATATTCCTGAATTTATTGACCGCAAACGTGGTCGAAAACCTGTGATATATGACTTGCCAGAAATGGAAAGCTATTTAAAAGAAACCTATGGCATTACTGTATATCAAGAGCAAGTAATGTTACTTTCTCAGAAGTTAGCCAATTTTTCCAAAGGTCAGGCGGATAAGCTCCGCAAGGGAATGGGGAAAAAGCAAAAAGAAGTCATTGACGAACTTTATCCAAAATTCTTGGATGGCGGCACAAAAAATGGACATGCTAAAGACACTCTCGATAAAATTTGGAAGGATTGGGAAGCCTTTACCTTATATGCCTTTAACAAATCGCACTCTACTTGCTATGCTTTCGTCGCTTTCCAAACTGCTTATTTGAAAGCCCACTACCCAGCAGAATTTATGGCTTCGGTGCTAACGCACAACAAAAATGATATTTCCAAAATTACGTTTTTCCTCAAAGAAGCTCGACGCATGGGCATTAAAGTACTTGGTCCTGATATTAATGAGTCTATTTCTGATTTTTCTGTCAACAAAAAAGGAGCAATTCGATTTGGACTTTCCGCACTCAAAGGCATAGGCGAAGGACCTGTGGAAGCAATTTTAGAAGAACGCAAAAAAAATGGAAAATTTACTAGCGTATTTGATTTATTGCGCCGCTTGAATTTGCGTGCCCTTAACAAAAAGGTATTAGAAAGTCTAGTGCTAGGAGGTGCTTTAGATGAATTTGGGGACATTGACCGCGCTCAATATTTTGCGCCTTCCGAAAAACATGGCAGTTTCATAGAACACTTAATACGTTACGGCAATGCTTATCAAGGACAAAAAGTAGAATCTGCCGCTTCTCTTTTTGATGACACCACAGATATAATGATTCAAGAACCCATACCACCTACCTGTGAGGCTTGGAGTTTAATTGATAAGCTAAACAGAGAAAAAGAGGTGACGGGCATTTACATCAGTGGACATCCATTGGACGATTATCGTATTGAAGTAGAACATTTTACTACCTGCCGTTTAGATGAAATGGACAAAGCCCCACTCAACAAAGAAGTCAAAATTGCAGGCATTGTCGTAAGTGCTAGGCATCGTGTAAGTAAAAAAGGAACAGGTTGGGGGCAATTCACTATACAAGATTACAACGGTAGCTATGAATTTGCCCTATTTAAAGAGGATTATGTGGACTACGCACCACGCTTAAAAGAAGGGCAATGTGTTTTCATCACAGGGCAAATGGAGCAGCGATGGAACAGCGAAGAATTACAACTAAAAGTTAAAAAAGTGACCTTACTCGAAAGCACTGCCGAGGATTTAACTAAAGAAGTAACTTTGAAAATTGATATTCAGCACATCAACGAAGAGTTGCTGCACACCATCAGCACATTATGCCAGCAACACAAAGGCAAACATAAATTACGCACCGAATTGATAGACCAAGTGAACAAATCCAAACAATCGTGGCGGTCGAAAAAAGTAACCGTAGGCGTAAATAACGAGTTTTTACAAGCATTAGAAGGACTAGGCGTAGGATATGCGTTGGGGTGATGAGATGATTTTTTAGTCATAAAAAATTGCCCTTTGATTTTTTTATTCAAAGGGCAATTTAAACTACAAAAGGAGCTCTACTCTATTACTGTTAACTTCAGAGTTCTTGTGCCTGCTTCTGCATTGATATGCAAGAAATAGTTACCCGCTGCTAAATCAGATACTTGGAAAGTAAGGTTGGCGTTACTAATTTTAGTTAGTTTTTGGCTATCCACCAATCGTCCTTTTATATCTAACAGTCGCACTTCCACATCTTGTGGAGTTGTCAATTTCAAATTCAAAGTTGCTATCTCTTTGGCAGGATTTGGGAAAAGGGTTGTTTCATTATTCGCTGCCAATGCTTCTGCTGTTTTAGTGAAAATATCTGGGTTGCTACCAATCGACATATCTATGGCAGGCAACACGGTGAAGGCATCTCGAAAAAAATATTCGTACCTACCTGTGTTACCAACATCCAACATGCCCATATATTGCGGTTGACCGTCAAGAAGCGAACGGAAAAAAGCTGCTCGATAGTCAAATTCATCACTTGCACCAATAAACATAGGTTGAGCATCTGTCGTTTCGTATTGCACCACGACAAAATAGTAGCTATCATTTTCTAAAGGCACGCCTATTTCATCAATACTCATTGGAATCGTAATCCAATCATCTTCTGTACCTTTGAAGATGTATTCATTAAAAGCAATAGGTGCATTGCCGTATTCTTCTGGGTTAGCAGCAGAATCACCGTTAATGTCACCCCGCCATTTATAAGTCAGTATGTTCACACTTTTTCCTGTTAACTTTTCCGCATTGGCAATAAAAAACGAAATAAAACGACCAAAGAAACCATTACCATTAGGCACATAAAAACAGCTACCATAAGCATAAGACAACTGATTGCCACCAAATCGTATGCCCGTAGTAGGGTCTAATATTTTAGAGAAAAGCGTATCAGAAGTTACAAAGAAGAAAGACTGTTCATTATCTCTTGGGTTATTGTCTTGACCGTCCTTTAGTGTTACTGAATAAACACCTTCATAAATAGCAAAATCAGGTTGTGGTGTAAACACACCTTCAGAGGCTATATCTACCAATGTAGAATCCGATTCTATAAGCGGTAGCATAATTTCTTCTGCGAAGACACTAGCATTGGTTGATGAATTAAATAACTCAATTTTCAATATTGCATCCACCTGGTCTTGAGTACCTTTATTGACAACATCAGCTAAAAATCCAAAAGGCACAACTTGACTCGCTGGCGTTATTAAATTTGGGGCAATAGCGTAAAAAGTCTCATCAATTTTTAAATCATTGGGTGCACGGCTATCTACATCCGTCAAAGCCACGTCGTCTAGTTGCCAAGAATATCCACAACCAGTTACATCACCGCCATTCCCAGTCGTATTATCTGACAAAAAGCGAAAAGCAAACCAAAAGCGTTGCCCTGCAGCTACCTGAGAAATATTAATTTGTATCTTTTGCGGATTAGTTGCCTGGTCTGCTCCATAATCATTTGCAGCAATTCTAGGAAAAACCTCAAATGAAGTCCAGTTAATAGAATCAATACTCACTTCCACTGTTGGGCGGTCATTAAAGGAGCGATAATAGGTTTCAAAAGACAAAAATACAACACCTTTGCCAGTGGCATCAATGCGGGGCGAAACCAACCAAGCCTCTTGGTTTCGCGTACTGCAATTCAAATCAGAATCAAAAACTACCCACCCATTACTAGCTGTTGTAGATGCCAGTGGTGCAGTGCGAAATCCTCCTTGAGGACCTCTATTTGTCCAAGTCCACTTAGCAGAAGCAGTGCGGTTGCCTTGCACTTCAATAGACCTCCAAGAAGCAGGAATTCTACCATTAAAATCTTCTGTAAAAAATACAACTTGAGCCATTGTGAGTTGGGCAAAGGTGATGCAAATAAGCAATAGTTGTAATTTTTTCATCAAGTGGTATGTAATTGTGTAAAGGAATAATGTGCAAATAGCAAAATAATGAATGAATTTACCAAATTTATGCGTTAGAATAACAAATAATTATTTTTACTAGCGCACACTTAATCATCATCTACATGAATATTCCAAAACAAGAAATAATAAACTATTCCAAACTATTTTATCTTTTCGTTTTTACAGTGTCCAGCCTAGTAATGAAGGCACAGTCTTTTCCACAAATGCCCGTTAAATTTGTTGCTCAAGGCAAAATCCTAAACAATGCACTTGCTGGTGGCTTGAATGCACCACAACTTTCTGCTGTTGACCTTAACAACGATGGTTTGGACGACCTTTACATTTTTGACCGCGCTGGTAACATTCATTTAACGTTTATCAATCAAGGAACAGTTAATGCCCCTGATTATCGCTACGCACCAGAACTAGCTTTTGGTTTTCCAGATATTAAAAATTGGGTCTTATTACGCGATTACAACGGCGACGGCATTATGGATATGTTTGCTTACTCTGCCACGCCCGGTATTGATGGCATTAGCGTATTCACAGGTAGCTATGAGAACAATCAACTTGTTTTCACTCCTTTCCGAATCAATAGATTTAACTTACCCGATGTACTTCGATTTGCTTTAGCCAGTGGTAATCAAACCCAAATCTTCGTAACTAGAATTGATTACCCTGCCATAGAGGATATAGATGGCGATGGCGATTTAGATATTTTGACCTTTAATGTGGCAGGAGGGTTTTTAGAGTATTTTCAAAACCAATCCGTAGAAAGAGGTTTTGGATTGGATAGTTTAATCTTCAGATTTACTGACCCTTGTTGGGGAGGTTTTTTTGAAAGTGGTGTCGTACCAGAAGTAGATTTAGCGGCTAGAATGGGGAGTTGCAGTAGCAATTTGGAAAATACAATTGAATCGCGACATGCTGGCTCTACGGTTACTGTTTTAAATCTAAATGAAAGTTGTGGTAGAGATTTATTGATTGGCGACCTTTCTTTTGATAATTTAGTCGCACTCTACAATAATGGTACTTGTAACACAGCATGGATAACCCAGCAAGATATTAATTTCCCAAGCTACGATGTACCTGCAAAAGTAGCGCCTTTTCCTAATTCGTTTTATATTGATCTGGATGGAGATGGTATTCGCGACTTAGCTGTCGCGCCCAACGAACGCGAGAACACTGAAAATGTAAACACAATTTGGTATTACAAAAACATACAAAGAGATGATTTGCCAAAATTTCAATTTCAGCAAACCAATTTTCTAAGCGAAACCATGCTTGATTTTGGAGGTGGTTCAAATCCTACTTTTGTGGATTATAATGGGGACGGACTAATGGACATTGTCGTAGGTAATCATAGCATTTTCAAGTCATTTGGGGTTCGCGATGCGCGATTGTTTTTGTTTGAAAACATAGGCACAAGCACCGAACCTAAATACGAATTAGTAAATGACGATTATTTGGGCTTCAGTCGTTTTAGTGAATTTACTTGGGATTTTGCACCTCATTTTGCGGATATGGATGGCGATGGTGATTTGGATTTGATTGTTGGCGAAATTTTTGGAGGATTATTTTATGGGGAAAATATTGGAGGAGTAAATAAAAAAATTGAAATAGTAAATATCATCCCTAACTGGATGAATATTAACATTGGTCAATCTAGTGTACCTTTTGTAGCAGACATAGACAAGGACGGATTAGCTGATTTATTAGTTGGTGAGCGAAATGGTAATGTCAATTTCTTTAAGAATATAGGAACAGCTACTAATCCAGTGTTTAGTAGTTCCGAAACAACACCACCCAATACTCAGTTGTTTGGTAGAATAGATGCTAGAGAGCCAGGATTTGTTACAGGATTTAGCGCACCTTTTGTGTTAGAAATCAACGGTGCTCAAACTATATTAACAGGTACTGACCAAGGACAAATTGAATATTATCAAGTTAACCCTCAAAGTATAAGCAGCAAATTTAAAGAACTAGACCTAAACTTTGGCAACATCAAAGCGGGAGCAAGGACAAGAATTGCATTAGCAGATATTAACAATGATGGTTTTCTCGAAGCGCTAGTTGGCAATTTACGTGGTGGTCTAAATCTTTACGCCACTAATTTACCAAGTTCTTCAAGCACCACCAACATCAATAATATTATTGACAATACAGCTATTCAAGTCTTTCCAAGCATCACTAATAGCAGTTTTCAATACCAAATTGACCGTCAGCAACAGCGATGGCTAAAAGATATAAAAATTTATTCTACTGTTGGTCAAGAAGTTAGCTTTGAACAAAATAATAATACGCTCACTTTTTCTAATGGCGCATCTAATGGCATTTACTATGTAAGTTTTCTATTTGAGCAATATGGCGTGGTGAGTAAGAAGGTATTGTTGCAGCGATAGTCTGATTCACTATTACAATTTTGTCCAAATAAAGAACAACTTGGTAGATAATTCTGTTGCACTTATCGTTTAATCAATAAGTTTGTAATTACTTTATTCATATTAATTCACCCGATAAGTATTCAACACCATGACAAGACCTTTAATTGTAGGCATTATCCTACTACTCTGTACACTTGCGGCACAGGCGCAAGAACGCTTTGTCATTAGCGGTGCAGTAAAAGAAGCCTCCTCTGGCGAAACCTTGATTGGAGCTACTGTACTAGCACCTAAATTACAGCAAGGCGTTACCACTAATGAATACGGTTTTTATTCCATTTCCCTACCCGCTGGCGATTCAGTAGAATTAATTTTTAGTTATGTTGGTTTTCAATCTGTTACGCAGAAAATATTCATCAATAAAAACCAAAAAATAGACGTTCAGCTAGGTGAATTTGTAGAACTAGAAGAAGTAGTAATAAAAGCCAATTCTTACCAAGAACAAATTAACGCTACTCAAATGAGTGTTGAAGTGTTAACAGTAAAAGAAGCAAAACTCATACCTGCTCTACTCGGCGAGGTGGACATACTAAAAGTGCTGCAACTCAAACCAGGCATTCCATCAGGTTCAGAAGGGCAAACGGGTTTATTTGTGCGTGGTGGTGCCGGCGACCAAAATTTAATTGTGCTAGATGAGGCTATTGTTTACAACCCCAATCATTTATTTGGTTTTTTTAGCACATTTAATGCAGATGCCGTGAAAGACTTACGCCTTTACAAAGGTGGATTTCCCGCACAATATGGTGGGCGACTTTCCTCTGTTATTGACGTTAAACTGAAAGAAGGCAACAATAAAAAATTTGCTGGTACAGGCGGTATTGGCTTAATTTCGTCGCGCTTGACGCTAGAAGGTCCCATTCAAAAAGATAAATCCTCTTTCATTGTCTCTGGCAGAAGAACCTATGTGGATATTTTTACTAACGCTATCAACGAAGCCAATAAAGATAAGGAAGATTTCAACCAAATACCTGGCTACTTCTTTTATGACCTCAACACTAAAATCAATTATCAACTAGGAGAAAAAGACCGTATCTTTTTGAGTGGCTATTTCGGTAGAGACGTATTTAGATTCGATTCTGATTTTTTTAATTTTAATTTTGACTGGGGTAACGCCACAGGTACGATACGCTGGAATCATACTTTCAGCCCACGATTATTTGCCAATACCACTTTTACTTATTCGGATTATCAATATAATATCAAAAATAAGATTACAGGATTTTCCTTTGAAGTAGGCTCACAAATTAAAGACACCAATTTTAAGACAGATTTCTACTATAACTTATCTGAAAATCATACACTTAAGTTTGGAGCAGCCAATACTTTTCATCAATTTACCGTCGGTCGTTTACAAGCAGGTAGCGACGATGGGGACGTTTCTTTTTCAGCAGGACAAAATTTTGATGGTACAGAATTTGGAACTTACATTTCTGATGAATGGACAAATGGCGAAAAATTCACCCTCAACGGTGGTGTGCGATTTTCGGGATTCAACAACGAAGGTAAAACCTACTTGGGCGTAGAACCTCGCTTGGCAAGCAAATACAGCTTTAGCAGGGATTTTGCTCTGAAAGCTAGCTACGCAAGAATGTACCAATACGTTCACTTGATTTCAAATTCAGGCATTGCATTGCCTACTGATATTTGGTATCCATCCACAGCGGGAGTGAAACCACAAATATCCGACCAAGTAGCTGTTGGTGCTTCTTTTGCGCTAGGCAAACAATTTCTTATCAACAATGAATATTACTACAAATGGCTTAATAATCAAATTGATTTTATTGATGGCGCACAACTTTTTGCTAACAACAATTTAGAGGAAGAATTTGCCTTTGGCGATGGCTACGCATACGGTACAGAGTTGAGTATCGAAAAGCAGGAAGGTAAGATAAAAGGTTGGGTAGGTTACACTTTAGCTCTCATTAGAAGAGGTAATTTTAGAGGTGTAAAGCAAGACATTATGGATGGACGTTATTTTGCACCACGCTACGACCGCAGGCACGATGTTTCTATTGTAGTAACTTACGAAATCAATAGACGACTTAATTTTTCTGCAACTTGGGTGTATGGCTCTGGTGATTTAACTTGGCTACCCGGAGGTAGAGTAACCGTTCAAGACAATCCAGGAGGCGTATTTCAATCTGTTGTTCCTGTGTTTGGCGACCGCAATACTTTTCGATTACCCGACTATCATCGCTTGGATGTTGGTTTAGTCATTGAATTTTTCCCAAAATGGGGCAGCAGCGATTTAACGCTAAGTGTATTCAATGCCTATGACCGCAGAAATGCTTACTTTCTTTTCTTGGAACCAAAGTTCCAGAAAATAGATATTGGAGGGCAACTTTTTAATTTCCCCGATAGAGTGGTTGCAAGGCAGCAATCACTATTTCCGATTATCCCTTCTATCACTTGGAATTTTAAATTTTAACGATAAACTCAAAATAAAATGAAAAAAGTAATTATTTATACTATACTTATTTTTAGCCTCTTAGCCACTGCTTGTAATTTAACACAGGATGTCGAAATAGAGCTACCCGCTTACGAAAGCCAAACTATGGTAGAATGCTATCTTATACCAGGACAACCTTTTGCAGCATTAATTACCAAAAGTGCTGCTTACTTTGATCCTTTTCCCAGAACCCCAGAGCAATTCCTTGAACAGACTTTACTAAACGGGGCAGAGGTGAGAATAACTTATGGCAATACAACAGTAAGGCTAGTCAATCGAATATTTGTTAATCCTTTTACAGGTCAAATCTTTAATTATGTAGCCAATACTAGCGTGCCTGCTTTGTTCAATCAACCCTTTAACTTAGAGGTAATTACTGATGAAAAATCATCAATTACTGCCACTACTTCTATTCCAGCACGAGTACCTATTGATAGCACCGTTGTAGAATTTAATCCCAAAGACTCTATGGCTAGAGTGCTAGTTTACTGGACAGATAATCCGAATGAGAAGAATTTCTATCGCCGCACACAAGCCGTAGGGAGCAGAGATAGCGTTACTATTGATTTTCCGCTAGATGATACCTTTAATGACAACAGTAAATTTGTTGTTGGTTCAGGATTTGATTTTGCTGTTGGCGATACGGTTTTCAACACAATTTATCATTTGACACCAGAACATTTCAGATTTCTAAATAGCGTATTTAACGCCACTGCTGCGAACGGTAACCCATTTGCGCAACCTAGCACCATACAATCCAATGTGAAAGGCAACAAAAATCCCTTAGGTATTTTTACTGGCTTAACGTTTGAAGAACGAATGACTATTATCAAAAAATAGCATGATTCTAATGCCAAAACGACAAACAATCACACCTCAATAATTTAATATTTAGAGTGTGATTGTTTATCTTCAGTGAATGATTTTAGGTAAATCATTCTAATTTAAACATTACTGACATCTTCCTTTATTGTTTCTCAAGCAGCAGAAACCCTTTCCATAGAACGAACATTTGATTGCTCAAACCAACTAAAATAAAAAGTAAGCAATAAGGAAACAATCAAATAAATAGCCATTATTGAAGTCGCATAAGGAATTAAACCATCTAAGTTGTACCAACCATCCATGCGATAGATGAGATAAAAACCAAAACCAGTTTTTAGTAATTCAGCAATCGTGGCAATCCAGTGGCTATCCATTAAGGCAGTATAAGCAAAAACAGATACCATTAAAAAGGAAGCATATAAAAACACATCCACAAATTCAAACTGCGATACATTAAGCAAGACATAGCCCATCAAAGCAATTGTAAACACCAGTTGTATCCACGACCAAGCAATAAAGTAAAGTGAAGCAGGCGTATCGTATTTCTTGCGCTCATACACGGAAACGGACGTACTTGTTGTACGCAAATCGGCAGGTCGCCAGCCTGTGGGCATGAACCAAATCCGAACTTTATCCCACCAATGCTTAGTCTTCCAAGCATCTTTAGCAATTCCCCAAACGTGCATAAAGTTAATTAGTATTGGATTCCAAGTATGTACAGGCTTTTTTGTACCATAAACAGGTGGAACATCAGCTAATTCTGCTTGGAATGTACCAAACCATTTGTCCCAAACGATAAAAATTTCGGAGTAATTTTTGTCCATATACTCATCATTAATAGCATGATGCACTCGATGATGAGAAGGCGTAACAATAATATGCTCCAAAAAACCCATTTTACCAATTAATCTTGTGTGATACCAAAATTGTGCAAAGAAATGAAGCGGCGCAATAGTCGCTACCACTTGTGCAGGAATGCCCAAAATTGCCATTGGAATATATAGAAAAAAATAGATGCTAACAAAAGCAGAAACAGACTGACGCAATGCACAAGACAAATTATATTCTTCGCTACTATGGTGAATAATATGCCGATTCCAAAATAGGTTGATTTCGTGATTGAAGCGATGCGACCAGTAACCCGCAAAATCTAAACCAATGAACGCCAATACGTAAAGTAACCAAGAAGTTTTAATATTAAAGACTGCAAAATGAGTTACCATCCATTCATAACTCAAGATAATGACTGTCAATCCCATTAGATTGAATAGCGTATTAGTGACACCAGAACTTAAACTAGAAATGGTATCTAAAGCCCGATTGACTCTCCTACCCTGCCACCAGCTCACTGCTGCTTCTAGTAAAATTAACAAGGTAAAAATTGGAATGGCAAAACTCAATGCCTTTTCATAAGTTTCCATCGCTTTGTTTCGATTTTTATTCAATCAACAAAATTAAGCACTTTTCAGTTTTGACCAAATAATTTTTTCGTTTGTATTTCAATTGGATAATAATAAAATTTTAGACAGGTGCTTATCATCTATTCAATCAAACAGACTAGCACTCGAAATAATTACCTTGCTTTCTTTAGCAACACTAGTCGCTATTGCTTCTTTAGCAGTCATGGTCGGCAATATTCTGCGAATGACGCGAAGTTTGTGCGTGTATTGCTGTAAAGTAGTATCAAAAATACCGAAGTGATCGAGTTGATCAATTTTTACTTTCCCGTGTGCGTGCATAATTTTTTGCTCTTCCATCAACATACCTACATGAGCCACTCTACCGATGCGGTCTTCAAAAAAAGCTAAGTCCCCAACTTGTGTTTGTTCCACAAAATCAATCGTTTCGCCAAACATTATTTGCTGAGCAGCTTCTCTGGGTAGCGCAATGCCAATCATTTGTAGTACCATTTGTACCAAACCAGCACTATCAATGCCAAAAGGCGAACGACCACCATGTAAATAGGGCGAATGCAAGTAACGTCGCGCAATTTTTTGTACCAACTCGGCGGTACGTGGTACGTCCCTCGCTTCTACAGCTAAACCACTAAATTGATAGCGTTCATCTCCTAATTGAAATTGCATTCCGTTGAATTGTGGCAACCTGGCACCAATCGTGATGGGAACAAAATGCTGATCCGCCATAAGAGGATGGGTTACTTCCAAACAGTAGGCAAAGGATTGCTGAAATAACTCAAACTCGCTCTGGGTAATAGCAATCACCTGATTAGTCTTAATCCAGCCGATATGATGATCTGCTTGGCAGCGAATTTTCAACCACTCTTTACCTTTGCGCTCTATCACCTCAACAAGTTCTCCAAATAACAACTGCGTACACATTTCACTACCAACATTAGGTGAGGTGTGAACTGCAATCATACTTAATGGGCATACTCCAAATTGCATGGCATCGTATTTAAACAGACGAGTGATGTAAATGTAATAAGATTTGTAGTAACTCCGTTTAATTCTGAGCCAAAGATTTTGTTCTTTTGAGCTTAGGAATAATTCTCGACATCAAAATGGTAAAAAAGGTAAATTTTTCGATGAAAAAACAGCATATCCTAATTTCATTTTTTTTGTGTTTCACCTTAATCAGCATTGCTCAAGATAAGCATTTTACACAAAATTTTGCTGCGCCATTGGTGCTTAACCCAGCATTGACAGGCGGCTTTGAAGGGCGTTATCGCTTTTCCTTGATCTATCGCGACCAATGGCGACAAGCACTCACACAACCCTATAACACTTTTGCAGCAGGGCTTGACTTGCGCTTTCCCGTCAATTACCTCAGTGCAAAAACAGAAGATGGCTTCGGCGTTGGCATGAATTTCTATACCGACCGAGTAGGCGATATTGGCTTTAGCACTACGGAATTGGCTTTTTCTTCTGCCTATCATAAATCACTAGACGAACGCAACAATCAGTATCTTTCGCTAGGGGTTCAACTAGGGCTGAATCAGCGCAATATCACTTACGAAGGCTTGAATTTTGAGGATGAATTTAACGGCTCTAACGGATTCACAGGCGTTACCAATGAGCTATTGCCACCTAATAACTTTGCTTTCAGCGACTTTGCAGTAGGTTTAAATTATAGCTATGCTCCCAAAAAAGCATTCGGACTTTTCGCAGGCGTGGCGATGCACCACATTTTCCAGCCACAAATCAGTTTCTACTACGACCGAAAAGATAACGACCCCGAAGCAGGCAGTGCTACCCTCGACCGACGATACACAGGACATTTGAGTATGCAAATCCCTTTAACACAACGTGTTACACTTCTACCAAGAGCCGTCGCTATGGCGCAAGGTCCGCACTTACAAGTCAATGCTGGCGCAAATTTGCGACTAGCCGTAGGGGCATATGGTGGTTCTGCGGTACATGTTGGCGGTTGGGCGCGACCCGCTACCAACGCAGATAATGGATTCGATGTGGTTGCAGCTATCTTAATGGTAGGTTTTGAAATTGACAATGTATTGTTTGGATTTAGCTACGATGCAGCCACCAGTAGCATACCCAACATTCGGCAAGGGCAAAACGCCTTTGAAATTTCAATTACTTATTTAGGCAATTACAACAGCGAAACTATTTTATGCCCTAAGTTTTGATAGGTAGTAGATTTTGCAAAGTATGGATAATTCTGCTTACTTTATTCGTTCGTTTAGAAACGAGTGGTATGGTTCAAGCTAATCTTGCACAATTCCGTTACTTTATTATCTAGTGAACTAGAACCAGAATTAACCATCGGGTAATTCCCCAGCAGTATTTAAAATAGCCTGAAAAAGTGTTGGATGTATTCTAAATTTGGCGACATCCCGAAGTAGCTCCATATTACTACGGACATTTTCAATAAACCCTTTGCTTTTTGCTTCCAATAGTACGCCAAGAATACCTCTAATTTTTAATCCATATTCCTCTGCTATTTTTCTACCTAATTGTTCATCCAGTAATAAAATTTCAGCCTTCAATTCTATGGCTAGCACAATAGCTTGTGCTTCGCCAAAATCTAAGATTCTTGCAATATCATTAAAAAGTATTTGATTTGTAATTTCTTTAACAATGATCCAACTTTCTTTTTTAAGTATTTCCTCTTGAAAATCTAAAAAAGCCAACTCCTCATACACGTTTTTAGGAACAAATACATTGCCGTATAACTGCTTTAGTAAATCAAGTTTCCCAATTTGAATGAGGTTGGAAATAGGGGAAGTATCGCTCACAACTATCATATCCTATTGCTTCAGGTTGAGGTAGTACAAATCCCTTTCAAAATCATTTTGATCGTAGTGAATATAAACTCCTCTTTGAGCCAACTCTCGTTGAAATGCAATTTGCCCTAAACCTGCCAATCGCTTTGCTTGCCCCATCGTGAGTTTCTTCTTTTCATAAAGGTAAACTGCAATTTCTACTTTTAGCTCACTAGCAGTCATTTTTGCTTTTGCTAAAAAGTCTGCACTTACTATCATTTCTTCTGCTATTGCCATAGGAACAAAATTTATGCGGTAAAAAGATTAATCTACCTCATAAAAAGAACGAACGAACTCAGCGAAAAGTTCAGCCAATTATTAAACCAGCAAAGCCATTGTCCAAAACATCCAACCTCAGTGGCTGGAGATTCCTATATCCAGCACAAGGAATATCAACTACATCTAATATGGGGTCTAAAAGAGGTTGTTAGGAGACATCGTCTATTATTGTAGCATTATCCATTAATAAAAATACACAGATTTTTCAAACAATTCATCCAAATCGTTTTACTCCAACTGTGCATTACAAAACTATTCGCCAAAAATAGGGACAGGGACATCCATCTGTTCATCATGTAGTCATCCGACTATTTCTATAAGCTGAGGGACGAAAACTACCCGAAAACCGATGTTGTTGTTGCGATTGTCAGGCGTGTTGTTGTTGCGATAAGCAGAGCGGCAATGCTGCGCAGTGTTATTCCAGCTACCGCCGCGAAGAACACGATTCGTACCCACGATGAATGCCCTTTTCTTGCTATTAGTTGATTCATTCGTATTGTTGATAAAATTTTTTCCTAAAAGCCTTTGCTGAAGCATGTTCCGTAAAAGAAATCAACGGCATAGCGTGTGCTTGGTATTCTTGTTGAGACCATACTCCAGATTCGAGTTTTTCCTGATAGGCTATACTTTTCTGAATAAATCTTTTTTTGCTCCGTTGTGCAAGCCTTACTAAATTTGGGTACAGTAAATAGCCCAAAAAAGGTAGTCCTTTTGTGTTTTTGTTGAGGCAAAAAGGTTTTAAAGTCAGTAAAAGGTTTTGGGCGGTGTAATGCTGAAATTGCTTCCCTACTTCCAAAAGAGCTTCTTTGCTGTTGTGCCACATCACAATATCATCCATATACCGAACATACGCAGGTTCGTGAAGTTTTTCTTTGGCATAATGGTCAGCAGCACAAAGATAATGATTGGCAAAGTATTGACTAGTTAAATTTCCAATTGGTACACCACTTCGTTTTCCAACCTCATAACTGTCAATGATTTCATCAAAAATATAAAGCAATTGTTTATCTTTAAACATTCGACGAATCTGTATTTTCAATACATCGTGGTTGATACTATCAAAGTATTTTCTGAAATCGAGTTTCAAAAACCATTTGTAACGATACTGATATTTTTTGGCTTGCGCTAGGGCTGCATAAGTCCCTTTATCAATTCTGCTGGCATAACTTTGAAAAATCTGAGCTTTTTCAAAGAACGGATGACAAACGTTCATCAAAGCATGATGTAGGACACGTTGTGGGAATGGCGAGGCACATATCGTTCTCTTTTTAGGGTCATAGATGGTGAAGTAATGATAATTCCCAATTTCAACGGTCTGCTCCACAATCTGCTTTTGTAGTAATTTTAGGTTTTCCTCAAGGTTTTTGCTGTATCCTAAAACGCTCGGCTTCATAAGTTTGCCTCGCTGTGCTTTATAATATGCCAAATATAGATTTTCCATATCCGCCACGCTATCAATTAGTTTTCCCTGCCGTTTCATCGTTTTTTAAATTCGTGATAAAATATTTACCAAATCTTGCCACTTTTTTATCGCCTATTCCTTTTATTTTGCTCATGCTGGCTTCTGTAATCATCTCTAATTTTGCCAACTCCGCAAGTTCTTCGTCCGTAAAAACCACAAATGCAGATACCCCTTCGTCTGAAGCCGCTTTTTTTCTAATTTCTCGCAGTTTGGAGAATCGCTGAAAGGTAGCTTCGTCCAGCACTTCCCTATAATCTATCTTGTTCTTGCCATCTGGTTGCTTAGTAGGTTGCTCGATATATCGAATGCAAAAACACCAGTACGCCCCATTTTCATTACTAATCAATTGATTTTGTACTTCCAGTATTTTGTTGCCTCGCAAAAAAGCATTCATTTCCTGTAAAGCAGTGCTATTGTCCCCGATAGGTATTGTAAAAAGTTGTATTTGCATATCAAAAACTTATTTTAAAAAAAATTTCGACCGCCAAAGGCGGTAACACACATACTGCTCCTTGCCTACACTCCACTCGCTTTGTGGTTCGTCCCTCACCACACGCTCCTTCCGTTTCGACAAGACGCTCCCTTTTTTGCTTATAGAAATAGTCAAATGACCTAAATGATGAACTGAGGGACGAAAACTACCCGAAAACCGATGTAGTAGCCGCGATTCGCAGGCGTGCTGAAGTAACGATAAGCAGAGCGGCAACGCAGCGCAGTGTAATACAAGCTACCGCCGCGAAAAACACGATGCGTAGCGGATGTAGGTCCAATAGGGTTCTCCACCACGCCTTTCGCCTTGCAGGTATTGTAGTAGTTTCTATCGTACCAATCGTAGCACCATTCCCATACGTTGCCGTGCATGTTGTAAAGTTTCCAGTCGTTGGGGAAAAAGCTATTCACAGGCACGGTTGTTTGTCGGTATCGTCCTTTTTTGTTTTCATTGTATGGGTAATCACCATTGTAGTTGGCTTGGTCGGTGCTTAGGCTGTAGCCCGTGTTGAAGGGAGTATCCGTGCCTGAACGACAAGCATACTCCCATTCGGCTTCCGTGGGTAAGCGAAAACCAATCACTTGGGTGATGTCCTGCGTGATTTGTCCGTTTGGTGTCAGCAAATTGCCGTCGCTGTCATAAACAGGCATATATCCATGCTTTCTATTCAACTTGTTGCAATAAAAAGTGGCATCCCACCACGTCACCTGCTCTACGGGCAGGTTATCGTTGCCCTTAAAGTGAGCGGGGTTGTCCCCTATCAATGCTTTGTATTCCGCTTGGCTTACTGCATATTGGCACATATAAAAAGAAGACAACTTCACGGTATGTTGCGCTTCATCATCCCTTCTGTCCACCTCGTTTAGTGGGCTGCCCATGGTAAATGTGCCGCCGGGGATGAGAACAAAATTTTCGGGAATTTCAACTTGTAGAGTAGGTCGAGGTTCAATTTTTGGTAGAGATAGTACAGCAGGAGCAGGTATATTGCTATTTTTACGGTGTTGGATAGCTTTATCTATGCTTTCCACCACTTGGGCGTAAAGGCGACTGAGTTGCCCACCCGTTACCTCTGAGAAAGGTAGATTAGCGTTGGGTATTTGAAATTGCTGTAACTCGAATATTGCCTGCCAGTAGCAATGATCCACAATAATCGGAATAACAGTAGCTTCTTTGCTTTTGTGGCGCTCAATGGCGCGAGCATACTCCTCGCCCATACAATAGCTGGAATCCAAAAAATAATCACTAATAAGCAACAAAATAATGTGCGCATTTTTGAGATGTGCTTTAATTTCGTCATTCCAGAGTTGCCCTGCAATGATTTTGCCATCGTGCCAAATTTTTGCACTGCCATTGCGTTCCAAAACACGTAGTTGCCGACACAGTCCTTGTTGATATTCTTGATTTTCGTGGGCATACGCCATAAAAATATTAAAAACACTTTTTTCGCTCATTGCAAGGGTTTGTTTTTTTACAAAAGTAAGCAAAAAGGTGTTTTATTAAGTAAAATAAAGAGACGAACCTACAACACAAAAGATTCACAATCGAAAATATTCTCGTTTAAGCCCTTTGCGCCACATAAGCTAACTTTTCCGCTCCCGCCATAAGATTTTACTTCCTCGTATTCAGAACAAAATATTTAGCTTTGCTCGAACTCGTTAATATTTTAATTA
>CALDYY010000133.1 GCA_937944245.1 uncultured Saprospiraceae bacterium
ACCAAAAGCACTAATATTTTTTTCATAACTTAGTTTCTTTCTTTAAAATAGAGTGATTATTTCAGTACAATTATAGTAAACATTTGTCATTTCACTAGCACAAAAATAACGATAACCTATAAAGAAAAATAATCATTTAATCTTTTTTTGTGTTAGTCATAACTCATCTAGTAAGATAATGCTAATGTTCCAAGCGCTATCTTTCAAATTTACTAAACCACGAAACGAATCTTAGCGTAAATGATATACTTAATATCTGAAAGAAACTTGTGATACTTTACTTACTGCTTGCTGTGCGTTTTTCTTTGATACGCGCTTTCTTACCTACAAGTTCACGTAAGTAAAATAATCTTGAACGGCGCACTTTTCCTCTTTTTAGTAATTCTATTTCCGTAATAATTTGAGAAGAATATGGAAATATACGTTCAACGCCAACACCATTTGAGATTTTTCGCACGGTGAAAGTTTTTGTGCCACCTTTACCTTTTATTTGGATAACATCTCCACGAAAGGACTGCAATCGCTCTTTGCTTCCCTCAATAATTTTATAAGTTACCATAATTGTATCTCCCGACCTAAAATTAGGATAACTGGGAATATTGAGCATCTTTTCGTTTACAAACTTAATCGCATCCATGACTGTATTATTACACTATTAATTTTTAGCGTGCAAATATAGCTATTTTTTCGGAAATAGAATATTAATGTTATTAATATGCCATTTATTTTTTTTACGTTTTGTCAAAACACTCATAAATAAAGTCTTTTCAAAAAGAAATTATTCTGTTATTACTATTTTCCGAGAGAAAATAACACCTGAATTAGTTTGTATAACTAACAGGTATATTCCATTCGAGCAGTGATGAAGTGCAATTTCTCGTGGGCTGTAAGAAGAATTAATCCATGCACCATTGATTTTGAATAAATGTGCAGTATATTTCTCTAGTGTTGTTTCCACTTTAAATAGCCTAGAATCAACAGGAATAAGCGTAAAATGTTGAACATCAGAATTACTATGTGAATCGTTTATGTTAACATTATTGTATGTAAACTGTACTGTGAAAGGGTTAAAAATTCCACCATTTTGCAGTTTGATATCGCCAATGGTTGCTGTACCTTGAAAATCACCACCAACGATAATATTACCTATTGGGTTGATTGCAAGAGCATTGATAAAAATATTTTGACTAGAGAGCAAGGGGATAAGGTGGGTTACATTGCCTGTAAAATCCAGCATCATCAGGAAACTATTAAATACAAGTTTAGCTCCCTGCAAATTAAAACCTTGAATAGATCCTTGCTCAAAAAATAATCCACCAACGATAATGCCTTGAGCAGCTATACTTACACTGCTAGCTTTTTCAATCGGGATACCACCATAAGAAATGGCAAATTCGGGATGTCCTAATTGGTTGTATTTGAGTAAAAAGATATTTTCATTAAAGCCTACGGATTGAATGAAGAGTTCATCACTAAGTCGCATCACACCAATAATATTGCCAACCAAGTAGATATTATCCTCGAACACTTCCATATCTCGCACTTCATCTTGATTCACACCACCCGCTTTTCTCAACCAAATTATATTTCCTTCAGGAGTCCATGATACTATAAATACGTCGTTATCCTCCGTGTTCGTTTCAATAGTTTCTTTTTCTGTTGAAATAACACCTTGAAAATTGCCAACGCCAGCAATAATACCATTAGAAAGAAAATCTAATCTAATGCCTTCTACTACCCCAACTGTTCCAAGCCTATTTATCCAACTTAACTGATTAAATGTGTGGAATTTAGCAATAAAAGTAGAGGTTGCTGCTTGTGCTTGGATACTTTGGTTGCCTACGAAAATGGTATTACTAAAAGTACCGATAATGGCAAAAGCGTCTTCATCAAAAAGAGCAATATCATTGATTTGCTTGTTGCCCGTTCCGTTTACAGGAATCGCCCAATTGGTTTGTCCATCATTATTGAATTGAGCAATAAAACCGCCATTGGCGTTGCTGCCAATAGTGTTTAGTTCGGTATTGTCTAAATCCAGTTGAATCCAGTAGGAGCCTGTAATAAAAATATTACCCTTGGCACTCATTTTGAGGCTAGTAACTTGGTCATCGCGCGTACTACCAAAAGAGCGAATCCAAATGATTTGCCCTTCGAAATTTAATTTTGCCAAAAAAATGTCTATTCCGCCCACTGAGGTTAAGTTAAATGATGGGTTAATCCAATTTCCTGAAAATGTACCAGCTACATAGCAATTATTTTCCTTATCGGTCGCCACTTTTCTGATGCTAGTCCCTGTCTGATGTTCCCAATGTTTTATCCAATCTACGGATTGAGCAGATAAAATGGAGCATAAAAAAAGAATTTTGCAGCAAATGATGTAATCTTTTAGTGCTAACATTAGTTTTTAGATATTGAAAAAGAAAATGAACTATGATAAAACAACATTTAATTGCATGGCTAGTTGCTAGTTTAGCATTTGCTTGCCAGCCTAATGAAAGCAAGGAAGTAGCTACCACTCGCACTGGTTATCCCGATATTGACAACATTAATCAAAAATTGCTAGACAATCCTAATGACCCTACGTTATACGCGGCACGCGCTGCGCTGTATTACGACTACGACGGATTCGATAATGCAATTAAAGACTTGCAAAAAGCCCTTTCCATAGATTCCACTAATGTGGAGTACCTACATTTATTAGCTGATGTCTATTTGGATTATTTCAAATCCAGACTAGCGCTAGAGACAATGGAAAAGGCAGCGATGTTGCATCCTGAAAATATTTTGACATTACTTAAATTAAGTGAATTTCAGCTTATTTTAACACAACATGATGCTGCTATGCGCACTGTTGACCAAATTTTGAAAAAAGACCCACAAAATGCAGAAGCCTATTTTATGATGGGAATGACTTTTAAGGAAAAAAAAGATACGGCAAGAGCTATTAACAGTTTTCAACAAGCAGTTAATTTTGATTCTAATTTGTCCGATGGATGGCTACAACTTGGTCAGCTATTTGCTGCTATGAATAAACCGATTGCTAAATTATATTTTGAAAATGCAGTTAGGGTTAATCCTGAAAATGTTGAAAATCAGCACGCATTAGCATTCTATTTGGCAAATACTGCCAATGATTTGGAAGCAGCACTTGAAGTATATAAAAAAATCAATACGATTGACCCTCAATATGAAGAAGCATATTACAACGCAGGGTTGATTTATTTGGATTTGAATGATATAGATAAGGCATTTGAGCAATTTGATTTGGCATTAAAAGTATCTCCAACGCATATTCGTTCGTATTTTTATCGGGGGGTAGCCAGTGAAATGAAAGGAAATTTAGCTACTGCTAAAGCAGATTATGAGCAGGCATTGCGCATGGCACCTGACTACGAGGCAGCTCGTGAGCGATTGGCACAGTTGCCTAAAAAGTGAAAGCAAAAGAATAATTTAAAAAATAACATAGCTATGTCTAAGAAAAAGAATGATCGTATCGGTGTGGTTTATTCTACTGACCCAGAATTTCAATACAAACAGGAAGAAGAAAACGAACTAGAAGATTTGCCAATGAATCAACAAAAAATGCGTGTGATGATTGACCGAAAGCAACGCAAAGGCAAGGAAGTAACTTTGGTTACTGGTTTTGTAGGAAAAGAAGAAACACTAAAAGAATTGGGGAAAATGATAAAATCAAAATGCGGTGTAGGTGGCTCTGTGAAGGAGGGTGAAATTATTATTCAAGGTAATTTTAAGGATAAAATTATTGAATTGCTTAAAGCGATAGGTTACACTAACACTAAAGGTGTAGGAGGATAAGGTCAAACAATGAATATAAGCGATTGCTCGTTATTTGAAAAAAGACCACTTATGAAGAAGACCATATTATCTCTGACATTACTATGTTTAACTTATACCATTACTTGGGCGCAACTTGGCTTATCTTTAGGATACGCTAACTTTAATGTGCCAGAATGGGAGCGCGCAATCGGTGGGCAAGAAGCTATGTTTGATGTTCCCCTTTTTAAACTAGCTAGTCGAGTAGGAATTAATTATAGGCTGCCGTTAGAAAAAGTACGCGTTGAGTTTCTGCCGAGTATTGAGTATCTCAGTAGTGGATATCTGTTTCGCAATCTTTCGTCTTTCGGGGAGCAAGCGCGAGAAGGTATTGAGCTGAATACTTGGGGCGCATACCTCAACACTAAAGTCTATCCCTTTTCTTTTAAGGCGGATTGTACTTGCCCAACTTTCCATCAGGGAGGAAAAGTGTTTGAAAAAGGTTTTTTCGTAATGGCAATACTCGGAGCGGAAAGAATTACAAGCGATTTTTATACTGTAACAGATAAGGTAGAAACAAATTCCAAAGTCAGTGATTTTGCGCCCAGCATTGGTGGAGGTATTGGTTTTGATATTGGGTTATCTCGTTTTATTACCTTGACTCCTTTAATCAATATTCGGTACAACGGCAGGCTGGATGGAACGCACTTGCTTAGAAATGCACCTGCTGAGCCTCTTGTTTCTAGTGCTTGGCAAGCGTTTGGTGGGGTTAACGTGATGCTTCATTTTAATCAGTAATGGCTGAATGATACAACGTTACGTTAATAACTATGCTAAATCTTTAAGATTTGGCATAGTTATTGAGAAAAATTTAGACTAGAATGCCCTCATATAAAGCTTCGCGTTGCATTTTCATTTCTTCACTTCTGATGTAGTCATCGAAGTTTAATAAGCTGTCAATCATGCCAATAGGAGAAATTTCAATAACTCTATTGGCAACTGTTTGCATCAGTTGATGGTCATGGGAAGTGAAAATGATATTGCCTTGAAAATCCCTCATAGCATTGTTCAAAGCCGTAATGGATTCCAAATCCAAATGGTTTGTAGGTTCGTCCATGATAAGGAAATTAGGATGTTTCAGCATCATCTTGGAAAGCATACAACGAACCTTCTCCCCTCCTGAAAGAACACTTGATTTTTTATGCACTTCCTCACCTGAAAAAAGCATTCTTCCTAGGAAGCCGCGAATGAATTGTTCGTCTTTTTCTTCAGAAAATTGGCGCAACCAATCCACTAATTCCAAATCATTGTCTCCAGAGAAAAATCGGTCATTATCGTTAGGTAAGTAGTCATAAGTGATGGTTTGTCCAAATTCTATTGTCCCAGTGTATTGTGTATCTACGCCAGCAATGACATCAAAAAACGCATTCAAAGCAGCTGCATTTCGGCTTAGAAAAGCGATTTTATCACCTTTGTTCATCACAAAGCTTACATCTTTGAACAAGTATTCACCCGATTCATTTTTTTTGCTCAATTTATTCACTCGTAAAATCTGGTCGCCTACTTCTCGCTCTGGTTTGAAGTGAATGAACGGATATTTTCTACTTGACGGCCTGATTTCTTCTAAGTTGAGCTTGTCTAGCGCTTTTTTCCTAGAGGTAGCTTGTTTTGATTTTGAAGCGTTGGCACTAAATCGCTGGATAAACTCCATCATTTCCTTGCGCTTCTGATCCATTTTTTTATTCTTATTGGCAATCTGTTGTGCCATAAGTTGGCTTGATTCATACCAGAAAGAATAATTACCAGTAAAGGTACGAATCTGCTTAAAGTCAATATCCACAATGTGGGTGCATATCATATCCAAGAAATAACGGTCATGCGAAACACAAATTACAGTGTTTTTATAGTCCGCTAAAAAATCTGCAAGCCAAGTGGCGGTTTCCGCATCCAAGTCGTTAGTAGGCTCATCGAGGATTAAAATATCTGGGTTGCCGAAAAGTGCTTGTGCTAAAAGTACCTTCACTTTTTCTGGTCCAGAAAGCTCTTTCATCTTTTTATAATGCAGTTCTTCTTTGATACCAAGTTGACTCAATAGCTCGGCAGCGTCGCTTTCTGCTTCCCAACCACCCATTTCGCCAAATTTATTTTCCAAATCTGCTGCGCGAAGTCCATCTTCTTCCGTAGCTTCAGGGTCGTTATAGATGGTGTTTTTTTCTACCATAATGTCGTACAATTCCCGATGCCCCATAATGACCGTATTGAGGACTTCTTCTTCTTCGTATTCAAAGTGGTTTTGCTTGAGTACAGCCATTCTATTACCAGTATCAATACTAATGCCACCTCTTGTGGGATCAATTTCTCCAGAGAGTATTTTCAAGAAAGTGGACTTGCCTGCGCCATTAGCACCAATTACACCATAGCAATTCCCTTGTGTGAATTTCATGTTTACTTCATCGAAAAGTACACGCTTTCCGTATTGCAATCCTAGGTTATCAACTGTAATCATTTATTGTTTGATGTTTAAAATTTGCTATGCTAAAATGAAGATATAGATTGTTGCTTTCTTACCCATAAAGTTACATTTTGTTCATGGTGTTTGTTCGTTTTTGGGCATAATTTTTACTTTGTTTTTGTTATCCCTTCAAGAACCTGAGTAATAATACTTCTAAGCCTAGAAAGAGTAGGGCTAAAATTAAGCACCAACGCCAGAGTACCACACCTTGACTACGCTCTGTCAGCAGTTGCTCAAAATTAGCTTTTGCGGTGGCGCCAATAACTGTTATATTTTTACCAACTCGCTGGGCAAGGTCTTGTTCATTGTAGTAATTCAATGCCGATTCTTTGCGATCG
>CALDYY010000134.1 GCA_937944245.1 uncultured Saprospiraceae bacterium
GGGACAAGTTCCTACGATGTAGCGATCTGCTAAAAATTGTTGTGCTACTTCGTCATAATATTGTTCTGTACTTTGTTCTACAAATTCACCTTTTTGGTATAAAGTTCTGAAAATCTCTTGAGAAGTTTCATGGTGAATAGGTTCAGAAGTGCGGTGGTATTTATCAAACGAAATGCCCATTTTTTGAAAGGTATCTTCAAAAAGAGCGTGGTATTTATCAATAATTTCTTTAGGCGTAATACCTTCTTTTTTTGCTCGAATGGTAATGGCAGCACCGTGTTCATCTGAGCCACCAATGTAAACAACATCTTCGCCCATCAGTCGCATATGGCGCACAAAAATATCTGCAGGCAGGTAAGCACCAGCCAAATGTCCAATATGCAAAGGTCCGTTGGCGTAAGGCAACGCCGAAGTAACTAAATAGCGTTTTGGCTTTTTCATGTAAAAATGCTCCGTTTTTTCAAAGCAGCGAAGATATAACGGTTTCAGTAATAATATCGTTCCAACATAAAAATAGTTTATCGCAAAAGGAGAGGGAGTAGAAGAGATATGAATTGCAATGGTAAAAGACAAAAAACAGCTAAACAATAATTATTTACTACTTGGGGAAAGAAAGTCAGTTTAAGTTTGTCTAATCCGTAAGATAGAAATTTCAGTACCATTGATAGAGCCACAACTAATTGAAAAAGCTCAAAAAGGAGATCATCAGGCTTTTCGCATCCTTGTGGAGCGAGAAATGTCACAGGTACGCACTACGGTAGTGGGAATGCTGGGCAATACGCCAGAAAGCGATGATATTGTTCAGGAAGTATTCATTCGGTTTTATAAATCTTTGAAGGCATACAGAGGTGAATCTAAGTTGAGTACCTATTTAGTTCGCATAGCTATCAATTTGTCCATCAATGCGTTAAAAAAAAGGAAACAGCATCAGCAACGTTGGATGCTAATGGAAAATCATCAGGAGCAGTTAATGCAGTTAGAAGATGTCGCAGCGCATCCGAAACATCAAGAAAATCAAGAATTGGTACGTTGGGCATTGCAGCAGTTACCTACCGATTTTAGGGCGGTAATTGTCCTGAGGTTGATAGATGGTTATTCGGTGGAGGAAACAGCTACCATTTTGCAACTGCCACATGGCACAGTAGCTTCTCGCTTGGCGAGGGCGCAGTTGAAGCTCAAAGAAATTTTAAAAACTTTAGCCTTAGAAAATTATTGAAGCATAAAAATGAATGTTAACAATAACGCAAGCAGCATGAATGAGGAAATGAAGGAACTATTGGCATATTCTTTGGACAACTCCGTTAGTTCAGCGCAGCAAGCTACTTTGGAGGAGGCACTGGCACAGTCGCCCGATTTACGTTTGGAAAAAGAGCAACTTTTACAAATGCGAACACTAATAGGGCAGTTGCAAATGCCTAGCAATGAGCTATTAGTAAGTGCTGTGATGGCGAACCTTGAGCGCAAGCAGGACAATAAAAGTTCGTTTGCTTTAATCATTCAGTTATTTCCTAGAGTGGCGGCAGCTTGTGTAGGGTTTATCTTATTGGCTTGTACTACTATTTATTTCGGCGGTGCAGATTGGATTCCTGAAACCATTGCAGGTACTTCTGATTTGACGATTGAAGAAGCCTATACTTTAATTAATTAGAAAAAAGATATGGAGCAATTAAAAATCATATTAGCCATGATAGGCTTAGTCGCTATTGGATTTGCAGGTGGAATTTTTTTTCATCAAATCATTACTAAGTACAAAATAGAAGAAGCTAGGCACATCACGCGAGAGGAAGGCTTTGTGCATCACTTGATGCGTCGAATTGAGGCTGACGAACAACAACAGCAGCAACTAGAGCCTATTTTAAGAAAATATGGTCGCCAAATGCAACTTGTTCAGCGAGAAGCTATACAGAAAAGAATAACCTTAGTAGATAGTATGCTATCAGAAATCAACCCTTTACTTACGCCTGAGCAACAGCAAAGGATTGATTCAAGATTACAACGCTTCCGCAATCGCCCATTTAATAGAGCTAATCCAGAACGCTCAAGAAAGAAAGAAAATAGAAAAAGTGTTAAAGATTCCTTAATAAGGGAAAGAATGTTAGACTAGCTGGGTCTAACTGATGAATTGAAAAAATGGGAGCGTCCCACAAACTAATTTTTAATTTAAAAATAAAAGTAAAACAATGAAAATGATTAAATTCGGTCTAATCGCTGTCCTGTTTTTGGCAGCAACGCAATTATTAACCGCTCAACCTCGTCCAGGTGGTAACAGAGGAGGTGAACGTCCACCGCATAGTGCGATTGAGCAAAGAGTCGAACAACTAAAGCAGTTGCTTGATTTGACAACAGAACAAAAAACACAATTCGACGAAGTAATAAAGACCACTAAAGAAAAATTAGCGGCTTTGAGAGGACAAAATTTTGCATCGCCAGAGCAACGAAAAGCTGCTACGCAAGCCATCATGAAAGAAGCGCAAACTGCTATTGATGCCACACTTACGGATGAGCAAAAAGCAAAATTAGAGGAATTAAAAGTGGCACGCAAAGAGCGTCAGGCAGAGCGCCGCGATAGTATGCAAGAAATGAGGGCAGCGTTGGAAGCATATCGCGAAGAAAACATTCAACCTGTATTGTTGCGTCAGCGTGCCAAATTGGAGCAAAAAATTACAGCGGAAGACAAAGCGACGATTGCTGAGTTGCGAACTTTTACCAAAGCACGCAAAGAGGAACACAAAGCAAATAGAACAGAGCGCACTACTCGATCCAACAGAGGCGAGCGTGAGCGTAATGCCGAGCGTCCAGAAGAAATGCAAAAATTGAAAACTTTGGTAGAAAAATACAAGGGCGATATTGAGGCATTAATGGACGAAATTGCCAATGAGCGCAAACAATGGGAAGAAGACTTGAAAGCTATTAGAGTAGCTTACATGGGTGAACGACCTGAAAGAGAGGGTGAAAATCCAAGAGGAGGTAGAAATCATGAGAATGGTAGAGGTTCGCACCATCCAAATGGTGAAAGAGGCGAACATCACAAGGGGCATATAGGAGCAGCTCATTTTTTGTTGCTTGACCTTAACGGCAATAAGCCACAAATAGCTAACGGTAACCAAACGTTGAATACGATTACAAGTTTCCCAAATCCTGCCGCTAACATGACTACGGTAAAATACGAAGTGAAGCAGGCAGGTCGCATTCGTATTGATATTCAGGATGAAAGCGGTAATATTGTAAGAACGCTAGTGAATGAAACGTTATCAGAAGGCGTTTACACGATTGATGTTAACGTCAATAATTTGAGCAATAGAACTTATTATTTTGTGTTAACCGATAGCAAGGGGAAAGTGACGCAAAAAACGGTTGTTACTAAACAATAACAAGAAAAGAGAATAGCTCAAAAAAATGAAAACCCCGTTCTGATTACTCAGACGGGGTTATTCTATTGCCAATTACTGTTTACTTCTTCTTCTTTCCAGTTGTTTTAGCTGCCTCAGCTTCCTGAGCCATCAACTGTTCTTTTACTTGTTCTGTTAAACTGCCTAGACCACCAGTTACGGAAGACAAAGCTGTTTTAACGCCATTAATTGTCTCGCCAATACCGCCAAATGCAGAAGTCATAGCAGTTACCTGTCCTAAAATAGCATCTGCTTTCAAGCCTGCAATGTCAAAGCCTGCAAATTCTTCCAATTTTGCTTTCACATCAGTTAAAGCCGTTTTCTGACCTATTAATGTTGAACCAAAACCTTGCAAACTGTTCATCAAAGTTTCGCTAGGATTGGTCAACCCTTGTACTTGCGACAATAAACCGTTGTAAGTGCTTTCAACACTACTAAATTCAGTATCCACATTAGTTACCACTGATTTCAAAGAATCAACCTGACCTAATGCTTTTTCAAAAGCTGCCGTTGCAGCTACTGTTGGATCTTCACAACTAGTAAAATAAACTGCTGTGGACAACAACATACCAAATAAGAACAATGCTTGCTTTTTCATGTCAAAGACGTGATTTTTGTAATTTGAAAATGTTAATAATTTTAACTAATTAAACGCAAATTTTAGCTTTTTTTTAACATCTTCCAAATTATTTTTTTGTAAACAGAAAATTTACTCAAAGGCAAATTTTGTCATCTTAACTCGTCAAAGAACTTGTTTTCATTTGGTTTTTTATTGTTCTCATAGCATGTTTTACGGTGCTAAGATAAGTGGTGTAATCATAATGAGATACCTTGTTGAGTGAATGGTTAATTTGAGCTAGTGATTGACTAATCAAATAGGCAGATTTGCTAAAAATATACTAGAGCGCAAATTTTGTAACAGGGAATTTGGTTATTTTAACCATCTCCTTTGCAGGAACATGTAGATAATCGTTTACACCACAAAACTCATTATCAGAAATATTAAAGTTTTTATGTATTTTTGAATCAGTTTAGGGGATTGACTTTGCTATTCACACCTTAGGTAAACTAGAAAAGTACCTAGTGAAATAATCAAAATTTCCTGAGCTAAGCATTCTCATAACACCGATTTTTGTACAATTCAATTACTTATGAATAGGAATTTTTTTGCGTTATTTTTAGTTCTAACTTTTGTCCTGATGGCAAACTCCAGTCCTGTTTCTCGTCAGTCAGAAGTTCGTATGACAAAGGCTATTGAAGCTAAACAATGGATTGATTCTGTTTATAATGCCATGTCATACGACGAAAGGCTGGGGCAACTTTTTATGCTGCGCGCTCATTCAGACAAGGGACCAGAGCATGTGGCAGCCGTTGAGCAACTTATTAAAAAATACCAAGTAGGTAGTTTGTGCTTTTTTCAAGGGACACCTGAACGACAAGTACAACTCATCAATCAATATCAACGTTTGAACAACCACGTACCCTTGCTCATTGCTATTGACGGAGAATGGGGCTTGGGAATGCGCATGAAAGCAACCACAATTAGCTTTCCTAGACAATTAACCTTAGGAGCCATTCAAGATAACCGCATGATTTACGAAATGGGGCGCGAAATTGCTGACCAAATGAGACAAGCAGGAGTACACATTAATTTTGCACCTGTGGCTGACATCAATAACAATCCTGCGAACCCTGTTATCAACACACGTTCTTTCGGAGAAGACCGTTACAATGTAGCAGTCAAGAGCTATATGTACGCCAAAGGAATGCAAGATTATGGGGTAATGGCTTGCGCCAAACACTTTCCAGGTCACGGCGATACCGATGTGGATTCACATTTGGATTTGCCTGTTATTAAGCACAATCGTAGAAGGCTAGATAGCATCGAGTTATATCCCTTTCAGATACTAGCAGAGCAAAAAGTAGGCAGTATGATGGTGGCACACCTGAATGTGCCTACACTAGAAAATCGCCCAAATCGTCCAACATCGCTTTCTAAAAATACAATCATCAATTTGCTGCGCAATGAAATGAATTATGACGGATTGGTATTTACAGATGCTTTGGAGATGAAAGGTGTGACAAAGTTCTTTAAACCAGGAGAAGTAGAAGCCGAAGCACTAATGGCGGGTAATGATGTTCTCGTATTGCCTGAAGATATGGCGGCGGCTGTACAAAGAATTAAGGAATACATCAAAGAAGGTAAAATACCGATGGAACAAGTAGAAGCCAGTGTAAAACGTGTGCTGAGAGCGAAATATGAATTAGGCTTAACGGAATTTATACCGCTGGAAGATAAGAATTTACAAAATTCTCTGAACAACGCTCGTGCCTTGGCTTTGAAACAACAACTTTATGAACACGCGCTCACTTTGGTACGCAATACAGATGATTTGTTGCCTTTCAAGAGGATAGATTCTCTTAAAATAGCTTCTTTAGCATTAGGGACTCAGCAAAAAACACCTTTCCAAAAGCGTCTAAGTGATTATATAGAGATGCTGCACATTCAGACAGATAACAACGTAACAGAAGCAGATAGCCGTTCTATTTTGCAGCAGCTAGAACAAAAAGATATTGTCATTGTCAGTTTACATGAGTTGAGCAGCTTTGCTAATAAAAACTTTGGTATCACTACATCAGAACTCAAATTTATTCGGCAGTTGGCAGCTAGAAAAAAAGTGATTTTAGTACACTTTGGTAGTCCTTACGCTTTGCAGCTTTTTGATGATATTCCTTGGCTAATAAATGCTTACGAAGAAGACCCAATGGCACAAGACGTGGCGGCACAAGCCATTTTTGGTGCTATTGCCATGCGCGGAAAATTGCCCGTTACCGCATCTCCAAAAGCTAGATTCAATACGGGAATCACTACTAACCCTGCCTATCGCATGGGTTATACATTGCCCGAAAGTGTAGGGCTAAACTCCGATACTTTGAAGCGAATTGACCTACTCATGCAAGATGCTATTCAAAAAGGGGCTACACCTGGTGGCGTTGTATTAGTAGCAAAAGATGGAAAAATAGTTTTCCAAAAGGCTTATGGGCATCACACCACTTCAAAGGCACAACCAGTGCAAATGGATGATATTTACGATTTAGCTTCTATCACTAAAATTGCTGCTTCAACTCTTGCAATCATGAAATTACAAGAGGAAAGCAAAGTTAGTATCTATCAGCCAATCAAACAGTATCTACCTAAAGTTGCTAATACCAATAAAGCGGATTTGACACTTTTTGATATTATGGCGCACCGAGCAGGCTTGAAATCGTGGATTCCTTTTTATGAACAAACACTATTAGAAGTAGCTAAAAGTGGTACTTCTACTTCGTCTGCTTTCTATCGCCGCCGACCAGAGGGAATTTATCAAGCTAAAGTAACCGACCAGATGTATCTACGTCGCGACTTTCAGGATAGTATCTGGAATCAGATTTATAGATCACCATTAAATGCTTCTAAAGAATATGTTTACAGTGATTTAGGCTTTTACATGATAGCTGAAATAGTGAAACGCCAAACTGGAAAGCCGATTGACCAATATATGCAGGAAAACTTCTATCAGCCATTGGGTTTATCTACCATGACCTACAATCCTTTGGATAAACATGGCAAGCAACGCATTGTTCCTACGGAAGAAGACCGCTACTGGCGTGACCAAACCGTGCATGGTTATGTGCATGATATGGGGGCAGCTATGCTAGATGGGGTGAGTGGTCATGCAGGATTGTTTGCCGATGCCCAAGATGTTGCTATTTTAATGCAAATGATACTCAATGGAGGCTACTACGGTGGGCAACAATTTTTGAATCCAGCAACTATTCAGTTATTTACCACCCGCCACCCTAACGAAACTCGGCGAGGCATTGGTTTTGATATGTTAGAATTAGACCCCACTAAAGAACCTAATCTTTCTACCAGAGCTTCGCAGCGCACTTTTGGGCATTTAGGTTTTACAGGTACTGCTACTTGGGCAGACCCCGAGCACAATTTAATTTTTGTTATCCTTTCCAATCGAACCTATCCGAGCATGCGTAACTATAAATTCAATCAAGAAAACTATCGTCCACGCCTTCAAACCATTGTGTATAATGCTTTAGCGAAAAACACGATGAACTTTGTAGAGGAAATGGAATAAGTCGTATAAGTAGCTGTATTAGATTTTAAAAATCTAGTACAGCTATCCTACTATGTTTTTATCTACGTTGCTATTCATTTTTCTTTTTTGTTGCTTTCCTGTATTCCAAATTTATATTAATATTTCACATATTTATACCAAATATTTTGTATGATTTTCAAATAAAGTGCTAACTATGCGCTGAAATTTTATTACTCACGGTATGGATAAAGTATTGTTGGAAAGTAAACTAAGATAATTGTGTAGCAATAATTATTACAAACTACTTTCCCTAATGCTTTTCTATACATTCAAACACATGTTTTCTATGTCAAACAAAACTTTCAAACAGATTTTTATTCCTGTCCTATTGGCGGTAATGTTGCCGCTATTTGCCTTTGCTCAAAAGGCAAATGTATCTATTAGAGGAACGGTAACAGATGCGGGAGGCGAGCCTCTAGTTGGTGTTACCGTAGTATTAGATGAAGCACGCATTGGTACTATTACAGATGTAGATGGCTTTTACAACCTATCTGGGAATGTGAATGTCGGTACTTATAATCTAAAAGTAAGTTATGTTGGTTACACCAACTACTCAACCAAGTTGGAGATAACAGATGCAGGCTTGAACATCGCCAATGACATTACGCTTCGTACAGACATCTTAGAGCTAGACCAAGTGATTGTAACGGGGGCTTCCCCTACTTCCACCAGAAAACAACTTGGTAATAACATTAGTGTGGTTAGTGGTGCGAGTTTAAGTAACTCTGGTACAACCAACACACTGGGAGCATTAAGCGGTAAAGTTATGGGCGCACAGATTTCACAAAACGATGGAAACCCTGCTGGTGGTATTTCTATCCGCTTGCGTGGACCAAGTTCTGTTAATGGTTCTTCTGACCCACTTTACATCATAGATGGTGTTATTGTGGACAATAGTTCTACTAATGTAATCAATCTGAATGCAGATGCAATGTCCACTGGTTTGCAAGCAGGACAAAATCGTTTGATAGACATTAATCCTAATGATATTGAGCGTATTGAAGTGCTTAATGGGGCATCAGCAGCGGCACTTTATGGTTCGCGAGCAGCAAATGGAGTGGTGCAAATTTTTACTAAAAGAGGAAAAAGTGGTAAGCCAACTATTGAATTTAGCACTGCTGCTAGCGTAAGTCAACTGCGCAATAAAGTATTTATGACCGAACATCCTAAACGCTTTGGTGTGCCGGGCAATGCGCGTTTAGAACTAACGCAAGACCGCTTAACTACTTTACTTACACTAGGTCTTTCAGAGGCAAGATTGACTGCAGAAGGTGTTGGCTTCACAAAGGTCGGACCTGTTAACCGATTGCTAATTACAGATACTTATGATGTTAAACGTTTTGATATGCAAGATGAGATATTTACGACCGCTTTTGGTACAGAAAATAATCTTGCACTTTCAGGAGGAAATGAAAAGACAAATTACTTTGCTTCTTTTGGATACACCAGCAATGATGGTATCATCAAAAATACGAACTTTACAAAATACACTGGTCGTTTGCGCTTGAATCAAACTTTAGCAGATTGGGCTACCCTTTCTGCTGGTCTTTCTTATAATTACAGTTTGAGTCAAGATTTACCTAATGGTAATAATTTCTTTAGCCCAATCAGTACCATGTTTATCATTGATAATGTTTGGGATATCACAGAGCGCGATGCAGCAGGTAATTTGAAACAAGTAGAGTTAGTGCGTGTAAACCCACTTACAGTAATTGAAACTTTTGACATTACTCAGAAAACCAACAGAAGTATTGGAGATGTGCAACTTAATCTTTATCCATTCAAAGGTTTTTCTGTAAATGCTATTTTAGGTTATGATACTTACTCTTTGGTAGGAAACGAGTTTCGTCCACGTATGCCTTATGCAGGTGTAGCAGCAGACTTCTTCCCAGATGGCTATGTAAGTTATGCTACTAGCAATGTATTTTTGTTGAACCATGATTTAACCGCTAACTATGTAAAAGAATTTGGGGACTTTACCTCGACTACTACGGCAGGCTATCAGATACAGAATAGTAATTCTCAATTTACATCTCAAGCAGGTAGAGATTTAGCACCATTCGTACAGACTATTTCCGCTGCTGCAAATTTATTCTCTGCTCCTCGTCAAAGCATTGCCGAACGTAGTATTTGGGGCTACTTCTTGCAGCAAACACTTGGATACAAAGACCAAGTATTTGTTACGCTGGCAGGTCGTATTGATGGTTCATCCGTTTTCTCTACTGAAAATCAGAATATCTTCTATCCTAAGGCTAGTGCAAGCTGGGTATTGACAGACTACTTCAAAGATAGCGGATTGTCTAACTTTCTTAGCTCTGCCAAAGTTCGTGCTAGCTACGGACAAGCAGGCAACTTAACAGGCATCGGTGCTTATGACCGTTACAACAACTACTTAACAGCGCAGTTAGGAGGCTTGACGGCAGTACAACCTTCCACTGTTTTGGCTAATCCAAATGTTCGACCAGAGCTAATGACAGAATTTGAATACGGTGCTGATTTAGCCTTTGCTAACAACAGAGTAGGATTAAACATCACCGTTTATAATCAAAACATTGAAGATTTACTACTGACTCGCCCATTACCGCCAACGGCGGGAGGAAACTCTATTGTTACTAATGAAGGATCAATGACAAACAAAGGACTTGAGATGATGCTTCAGGTAACTCCAGTGCTTACCAACAAGGTACAATGGAATGTTGGTGTACTTTACTCTCAAAACCGCAACGAAGTGAGTGGTATTGATGGTGTATTGGCGTTGCGCGGTAGCGGTGGTGCGCAGTCCGCCATTAATGGGCAGCAATTTGGCGTTTTCTATGGTACATATTATGCTAGAAATTCACAGGGTGATTTACTGCTTACCTCACAGGGTTTAGCACAACCAGAAAGGGGAACACAAACTTCTATTTTAGCAGGTACACCAGCCTTCAATGCCGATGGTCAGCCTAGTGGTACTGAGTTAAGAAAAATCATTGGCGACCCTAACCCAGATTGGTATGGTACAGTAACTTCTGATTTGAAAGTAGCTAAATTATCCTTCCGATTACAGTTTGATGCAATCTGGGGCTTTGATGTGTACAACTGGAATAGAATCACAGGAAACAACGTAGGGCACGGCAAGTTGGCAGAAAAGGAAATAAAAGGTGAACTACCAAGAGGTTATGTAGCTTCCATCGCTGGTGGGGTTACAGGTGGACGTATCCAAGAAGAACATATTGAGGATGGTTCCTTTGTTAAATTACGCGAAGTAGCACTAGGCTACGATTTGGGTAAAATAGGCAAGACGTTCAATAATGTTAACTTGAGCATTATCGGTAGAAATCTAATTTCTTTTGATAACTACGAAGGTTATGATCCTGAGACGAACTCTGCTGGGCAAACTGACCGAGTGCGTGGTGATGACTTCGGAAACGTGCCTATCCCGAGAATGATTCAATTCCGACTAGGGGCTAAATTCTAAATTTAATACTGCTGATTTTTAACTTAAAAAATAAAAAACAATGAAAAAATTACTTATATTAATCGCTATCGTTCCATTATTTATGCTAGGAGGATGCGAGCAAGAATTGTTAAATCCTAATGCTGCCACCAGTGAGGATGTATTGAGAAGCCCAGATGGTTTACTTGGTATGGTCGTTGGCTTAAAGCGTAGCTTCTCTGTGGGTGCAACAGGTGCCGTTTACGCTACAATAAGTGCTAATGGAATGACAACTAAAGAGTTATTTGTTATCAACACAGGTAATGCAGACTTAGCTTCTTTAGAGGCAGGAGCACAAACCTTAAACAACAATAATACTTTTGTACGTAATATCTGGGCAACTTGCAATGTTGTCAATGCAAATAGCCAAATATTGATTGATAATGCTAGAAATATTCCAGATGCTGCCACTGCAAATACAGTAATCGCTTATGCCCATCTATTTAAAGCACTATCTATTGGAACACTAGCACAGTTTTTTGAACAATTACCTGTCAGAACAACTACTTCCTCTGACTTCTTAGCGGGTAAATTTGCAACCTTTTTACCTCGTGCGCAAGCACTCCAAGAAGCGATTACTTTGCTGGAAGCTGCTGCTGCTTTGAATGTAACGCCAACGCCTTTGTTCAACAGCAAAGTAGGTACTGACATTAACATTAATCAAGCCATTCAAGCACTATTGGCGCGTTATTATAATATGTTGGGCAACCATGACAAAGCAATCGAAGCAGCGGGAAAAGTGCCTGCTAATAGCCGCTCTGTATTCCGATACGATGCACTCAATCAAAACCCTGTGTTTAGAGTATCTTTAGTCAATAATAATACCTATAATGGGGTATTCAACTTTGGACTAACAGGGGACTTAGCTCCAGACCCTGCGGATGGACGCATTGCATTTTACTTAGCAGATAATCCTGCTACTAATGTGAAAGTGCAAGGATTTTTTAAGAGTGATACAGATGCTATTCCACTTTATCTACCAGGCGAAATGCTTCTAATAAGAGCAGAAGCGTTTGCTAGAAAAGGTCAAATTGCAGAAGCTATTGCGGAACTGAATAAAGTCTTAACCAAAGACAATGACATTTACGGTGTGAATGCCAAATTACCACCTTATAGCGGTGCGCAAACTGCCGAAGCTGTATTGCTGGAAATTTACAAGAATAGATGTATTGAGCTATACATGACAGGATTGAAGTTAGAAGACAGCCGCCGTTTTGGTCGCCCAAATGCGCCAAGTAATGAGCGTAGCCGAAATTTCTATCCATATCCAATTAATGAGCGCGACAACAATCCAAATACACCTGCTGATCCCCAAATTTAAAGCCTATTGGAGGTACTAAGCCTTGAAGATTTAGCACTCCTAATTTTATGACTCAGAATTGTATATTTCATTTTGTTAATGGCGAATGTAGTTTTACATTCGCCATTTTAAGTAGCGTATCTTATGTCATCCTCCGAACACATCCTTCAATCGTGGCGAGCTAATGCTGAAAATTGGATTCAAACGATTGATCATCAAGAAATTGAATCTCGAAATATAGTTACCAATCAAGCTATTGTTGACACGCTTCTATCCCTTCATCCGCATCGGATACTTGATGTGGGTTGTGGGGAAGGCTGGCTTACGCGCCGCTTGTGCGCGCTAGGCATGGACGTTGTAGGCGTGGATGCCATACCAGCCTTAGTTGCAAATGCCAGAGCAAAAGGAGAAGGCAATTTTTTGACCGCTACGTACAGTGAAATTGCAAATGGAAAAATACTGCAAAATCAATTCTTTGACGCTGTTGTCATCAATTTTGCATTGATTGATAAAGAAGAAACGGAAAAATTATTATATTATCTTCCACAAGTGATACAACATGAAGGGCATTTAGTTATCCAAACCTTGCATCCCTTGAGTGTAATCGGTGAAAATCCTTACCAAAGTGCTTGGCGAACAGGAAGTTGGCAGGGCATGAAACGCAATTTTTCGCAGCCTTACGATTGGTACTTCCGAACAATCGGCGATTGGGTGCGCCTCCTGCAAAGCACAGGACTAACCTTAGCGAACTTAATTGAGCCTATTAACCCTAGAACACAGCAACCCGCTTCTATGATTTTTGTGGCAACTACGACCATAAAAAAGTAAAACAAACATTTAAGGTATAAAATAAAACCGTCAAAACTATTTTTTAGTAGTAACTGATTCGAGCAATACCATATCAAAATCAGAAGTAATTACAACTGCACCGTTTTTTACTACTGTAGTGAATTGTGAATAATGGTCTTTCACAGTTGTTCCATCTTGAAAAACACCAGCAACAGGAATGGTTTTGCTGCCTTTAGACAAATCTAAACCAACCACAACACTATCCGAAACACCATTTTTGTTATAGGCTCTCTTGAATACATAAGGAGTCGCACTTATCATTTCGTGGACACCAGCACCTATTGCAGGGTGCTGATTGCGAAAAGTACCTAACTTTTGCCAATGCGCTAGAATGGTTTGAGTATTCGCATTGTTTTTAATATCCTCCCAATCCATGAAGCTACGCAAATTAGCGTCGCCATTAGCTCCTGCAATTTTAAGTGGTCTTGCTACTTCGTCTCCGTAATACACCTGCGCACCACCCGGACAAAGCAGTAATTTGGTCGCACTTTCTATTGCTCTTTTTCGGTCGGCATCAAAAGGGCTGCCATCGTCGTGCGAACTGATGTAGTTTAAAATCGTTTTTCCTGCAAATTGTGGGCTATTCAGTAGGTTGGAATATTTACTGAAAATGGTTTCATAATCTTTATTGGCATCAGATTTGAAATCAAAATTGATGAGTGCATCGAATCCGTAATCATAAAAATCCACTTTTTTGTCGCCAAAATCAAATAATCTTCCATTCGACACAAAGTAGTTATACACTTCTCCCACCATATAAAATGGCTGAACATCAGGTAGCATGCGCGGCTGTTTAAGCTGATACTCAGCAAATGCAGCATCGGCTTGTTTGCGCAATTCTTTCCATACGTCTTCCTCTAAGTGTTTGGCGGTATCCACTCTAAAGCCATCTATGCCATATTTTTTGATGTAATCAGTTAACCATTTGATAATGTAATATTTAGGTGCTCTAGGGTAGCCTGTATTGGCGAAAAACTGATTTAACTCTGCGATTTCTTTAGCTAGTCTGCCTTCTTTTTCCCATTTAATGCGCAACTGTTCTGGCAATTCTACGTCTTGTTCGCTTTCCGTGAGGATGTCAGGTAAATTTTCGACTAAAGTACAAGCGGTAGTGGTTTCGTAGGAGGTATAAGTACATTGAGGCGAAGTCCTCACCCAATTATTAGGAAATACAGGGTCTTTGGAAGTTACAGGACCAGTGTGGTTAAGCACTACGTCCATTACTACCCTAATTCCAGCTTGATGTGCGGCTTTTATCATATCCACCAATTCTTTTTGTGTACCAAAATTGGGGTCTAGTGCTGTCCAGTCCTTTGCCCAGTAGCCGTGATAGCCATAGGTTTTCCCTGTACCTTCATCCACAGCACCGTGTATTTGCTCGACCACGGGCGTAAACCATATGGCGTTGATGCCCAATTTTTGAAAATAGCCTTCTTTTATCTTCTGTGTAATGCCCGCGATGTCGCCACCTTCAAATCCTCTAGCAACAGCAGTGGATTCGCTACGATTAAAATTTAAGTCATTGGCAGGGTTGCCATTACAAAATCGGTCGGTAAGCAGAAAATACATATTAGCATTCGCCCAAGTGAATGTGGCTGGAGAGTTGTTTGTCTTGGATGTAGCGGATGAACTGGTTTTGCAAGCTGTTGCTATGCTTAGCACAAACGCTATCAAGATGTAGAATAGAATTTTTATGTGCCGGATTGGGAGAAAATTTTTGTATCTCGTGAGGTGCTTTGTCCTTAAAACCGATTGATTTTTTTCTTGCTTTATCATTGGCTGTTGCTAAAGATGGTTAGGAAATAAATTGGTTAAGTAAAGCTAATGATTAGTTGTCTAAATATCAAAATCTTAAGTTATTAATAAAATAAGGGCTTCATTTGAAATGAAGCCCTTATTCTATTTTTGCTGTAAACTCTTCAAACGCGCAAAGTATTCATGCTGCGACTTTACAAATGGACTATCTCAATAAATCTATAGAACCGATAATTACTTCTGATTTGCCGTCTGTAAATTCGAGTACCGCCCGATAGACAAAAGTAGCTGGATTTAAAGGAACACCATTAGCATTGCCATCCCAACCTGTGGATTCTTCGTTGATGCGCATTTCTGTTGTGGAATAGACCATATTCCCCCATCGGTCAAAAATTTGAACTAAAGGAATAGCACGTACTTTGCTATCTGCTTGCACAAAGAAAAAGTCATTTGCACCATCTCCATTCGGGCTAAAGATATTGGGAATATACACCTTTCTTTCGTTAGAAACAAAAATGGTGATTTGGTCGGTTGCCGTACAGCCATTCTCATCAGCAATAACTAAGAAATAAGTAGTCGTTTTGGTCGGACGGGCAAATGGATTCAAAGCACTAGAGTCGCTCAATGTAGTTGCTGGTGTCCATCGAATCGTTCTTAACCTATTGTTGTTTAAGTTGATAAGGGCATTAAGTTGTATGCTATCGCCAACACCAATTTGCAAGTTGTCGCCTAGTTCCAAGATAAGGTCATCGGGAGCAGGTATTTCTACAGTTTCGCTCACAGTACAACCTCTAGCATCGGTGATGGAAACTTTGAATGTACCAAAATCTAGATTGCGGAACACAACTGGTCCCCTTGAAATGGTGCGTTTTGTTTCATCAATTTGAATGGTGTAGGGCGAAGTCCCACCACTCAAATTCTCAATTGTTATAGTGCCATCTCTGTCGCCAAAGCATGGAGAGGCTTCTACTGAAGTGGTGATGGCTAAAAGATTTCCTTCCTGAATGGTTACAGATTGTTGTACTTCACAGCCTGCTGCATCTTCAACAATAACGTCGTAAGTGCCGGGCGATAAATTTTCTCTTCTTGCCGTAGTTTCCCCTGTACTCCATTGAATGGAAACAGGTTCAACGCCTCTGCTCGCTTGTAGCGTGATGCTACCATTATTTTGTCCTTCGCAAGCCACATCTTGTTTTTGTACTGCTACTTCTAAGTTGCTGACGTTGATGGTAATAGGCTCTCCTAGTGTGAAACAATTACCCACATTTGTAATACTTTCTATGCGGTAAGTTGTCGTCGTATTAGGATTGACGGTAAGAGTATGTCCATCTGTGATGTCAGTGAGTGTTCTTGGAATTGTTCCTTCAAAATAGCGAACATTAAAATTGCCAGATTGATTAAACTCAAAAGTGAGTGTAGCTGATTCGCCAAAACAAATGTCATTGGAAGGAATAAGAATAGCACTAACTGTTGGGCTGAAGTCGAGGTTAATAATAATCAAACTATCGCAACCACTAGGGTTAGGGATGCGCTCTGTTCCTGTTCGGTTGCTGGCATCATAAATATTTCCATTGATTTCAACAAATTCGCCCTCGCAAAGCGTATTATTGAGCATTCGCATAGGTGGCAATAAAACATCTACCACTACATTTACAATACTATCGCATCCAGTGGCACTTGCGCCGGTGAGTATTTCCGTGCCAATTAAATTGTTGGCATTGTATAGCGTTCCGTTGATAATAGTATCCTGACCTTCGCAAAGTTCTACAAAGATGTTGCTCGTGCTGGCACTCGCATCCACAAAATTTAATGCTATTTGAATGACGCTATCACAACCATTTTGTGTAGCTCCAGCAATAATTTCAACTCCGCTTGGGTTATTCACATCGTAAACACTGCCGCCAATGAGTAAGAACTCGCCTTCGCAAAGCGTGCGTGCCAACATGACTGTATCAGCGGGTAAAAAGCGCAAGGAAACATTAATGATGCTGTCGCAACCATTTACACCTGCACCGCGCAAAATTTCCATACCAGTTGGGTTGCTTTCGTCGTAAATTGTGCCATTCAGATTGAACGTTTCGCCTTGACAAAGCGTACCCTCTAAATTTTGAACACGTACTTCTAAAATATCACCAGAAAAACTTTCGTTTAGCTCATTCACACAATTAGCGTCAGAAATTCTAAAGAAGGTAGCACCCACTGTTCCTCCAGCGTTAATACCAAACTGATTTGGACAAATTTGAAGCGTAGTATCAAATGCGCTAGTGCGGTAAGTCAAGTCCACACTAATCAAGCCTAAGCGAAGGTTATAGCTTAAATTGAATGGCGGCGTTCCTGTATAATTTGCTATCATTGTGCCGCATTCATTTTGGCACACTGCTTGGTCAAAACTTACATTAAACGTAGGTAATGGATTAGCAGCTACGATATCTATATCTCCTTGTACTCGGCAATTGGAAGCATCTAACACTTCAACAGAGTATCTACCATTAGTTAAGCCACTAACACTACTTTGCCCGTTGAGGTTTGGGTCGCTCCAAGTAATGTTAAATGGTGGAGTTAAATTGCTTAAATCTAAATCAATTGCTCCTGTGGTTTCACCTGGGCAATTTACATCTGTTTGATTAAAAATAAGGCTTGGTTGTGCTTGCACTACTAAATTAACTAATACAATGCTATCACATCCTGCTGACGAACCATTTGGAAATATCTCAACGCCTGTTAATCGGTTTTCATCATAAACTGTACCGTTTATAGTGATTGACCCTCCTGGGCAAATATTACCAAAGAAAATAGTGGTATCAAATTGAGGAAAAATCAAATTAACATTCACAATACTATCGCAGCCGTTGGTAGCAGCACCTATTAAAATTTCGCTACCTGTCGGGTTGGTTTGGTCATAAACTATGCCGTTTACCATCAACGATTCCCCTGCACAAAGGCTGCGGTTCAAATCTAGCGTAGCTGGCTCTTGGAAAGTCAGATTCACACGAATAACACTGTTACATCCATCAACACCGCCGCCAATAATCGTTTCCACCCCTGTCGGATTGTTGACATCGTAGTTAACTCCATTTACCAATAGGGTTTCGCCTCGACAAAAGGTATTGTTCAGTTCTATTGTATCCAATGGGCGGATGGCTAAATCCACGATAATGATACTATCACAGCCTGCTGGACCAACACCTGCTATGATGATGGTATCTGTTAAATTATTAGCATTATATACATTGCCATTGATGATAATACTTTCACCTTCACAAATGGTAGCATTTTCGATTCGCCGGGCGACAGGAAGTACCGTAGCAGTAAAAGTTTCATTGACCGTACTTGCGCAACTGCTATCTCGAATACTAACAAAAGTAGCACTAAATTGACCTCCATTCCCCCCCAAGCCAATAGTGGAAGGGCATATCGTGACGATAGTATCATTGCGGAAAATTCTGTAATTATCTGTAAGGCTGATGCCTTGCACTTGAACATTGTACTGAATATCAAAAGGTGATGTGCCTCCTAACTGCACTAATA
>CALDYY010000135.1 GCA_937944245.1 uncultured Saprospiraceae bacterium
TGAAGGTGGTTATTGCTTTTTAAAAGCACCAGAAACAGTAAAAGTAGTGGATGTTATTCGATTGATTGATGGACCTGTAGCACTGCTACCTTGTGTATCGCTCAATTTTTACCTTGCTTGTGCCGAATGTACTGATGAAGCAACTTGCAAACTCAGAAGACTATTTTTAGAAGTACGCGATGCCACACTTCCAATATTAGATAAATCCATTGTAGAACTTAGTGGATTGTAACCTGATGAAATCATTTTTTAAATTTATATTAATGACTCCATCAGGTTTATTATTTTGTCAAACAACTTCCTCAACCTCTATGGAAGCAGCTTTTTCCATAGCTTGCTTTCGCAGACTAATATTGAGAATGACAAATCCAATAATACTAGCTAACACCGAAGCAACGAGTACCCCTAGTTTAGCTTGAGTAAGCAGCTCTACATCTTTGAAGGCTAGTTCAGAGATGAACAACGACATAGTAAACCCAATAGCTGTCAGAAAACCTACCCCCACTAGCTGTTTCATGCTCATGCCTACTGGGAGTTGCATTAGCTTCAATTTCAAAACGATGTAGCTAACACCAACTACGCCTAAGAATTTACCTAAAATCAATCCAACAATTACGCCTATCGTGACTGTACTGAACAAAGCGTCTAGTACATTACCCGAAAGCGTTATGCCTGCATTGCTCAAAGCAAAAATAGGCATAACAATGAACGAGACAATAGGATGCAGTCCATGCTCCAGTCGCTGCAAAGGTGGAATAGCATTCTTGGAAACATCCCTAATTTTTGAGATTATTTTGTATTGCTCATAGGATACTAAGTTCTCCTCATTTTTTTCATCAAAATCTATTTTAACGAAATCGTCAATCAACTTTTTGGATTTATTTACAAAGAGACGTTCTTGTATTTTAGTGGTAGCAGGTATCGTAAATGCCGCCAAAACTGCTGCAATAGTAGCATGTACGCCTGAAAGCAAAAATTCTAACCATAAACCACCTACACCTAATATTCCATAAAAAACTGTATTTCTTATGCCTATTAAATTGCCAGCAATCATTACCAAAAGCACAACTCCTGCTATTGCTAAACTTTCGTAAACAATTTCGGAAGTGTAAAAAAATGCAATTACCAGAACTGCACCAAGGTCATCCACGATAGCAATAGCCGTTAGAAATATTTTTAGTGAACTCGGCACCTTATCGCCCAGCAAGTACAGGATACCTAGTGCAAAAGCAATATCCGTAGCCATAGGAATACCCCAACCTGCAAACGCAGCAGGGTTTCCACTATTGATTACGGTATAAATAAGTGCTGGTAAAATCATTCCGCCGGCAGCAGCCGTAATAGGCAATGCAGCATTTCTCGGTGACCTTAGCTCTCCCGCCACTAATTCCCTTTTCAGTTCCAAACCAACCACAAAAAAGAAAAGCGCCATCAAACCATCGTTAATCCAATGATGAAGCGTCTTATTAATAAAATTGCCATTAAAGCCAATCGCAAATTTATTTTCCCAAAAGTGATGATAAGCCTCCGCAAGCGGAGAATTAGCAATCAATAAGGCAATAAATGCAGAGGCAAAGAGTACAATCCCACTGGCTTTACTATTATTAATGAGTTCATTGAAAGGATCAATAATCCAAATGTCAACAATCTCTTTTTTGGGTTTCAATTCCATGTTGTTTAATATCTTGTCGTTAAAGCTAAATTTTGAAATTTATCTAATTCATCGCCTTCCATAAAGACTACGTCTCCACCAAAGGCAAAATTCTGTTCAATCATTTCATCAATAATGTCATCTACAATTCCTTTTTGGTCTCGCTCGTGTTTTTCTACTATCATAATTTCATTGTCCACCAACAATGCTGGTTGAAAATGTCCTTGCTTTACAAAAAGTGTCTGACCTCTACCTTGTTGTATTGTTCTCCAAATTTCGGCATAGTCAGAAACAAATTTACCTTCACTCACTGCCTTATGCAATTCTGCAATACGCGCAGCATTTTTTTGCTTGTAATGTGCCAACACTACCTGCCAAGCATCTGGTACAATGTGGTGTGGTTTTTCATCGTCTCTATTTCTGTTGATATGACCAATAATTAAATCTTTTCTATCCGCAATTTTCATGTAATGGTCAAAATTCCGAGTTTCCGTAGCTAACAGAATAGGCATTGGATTGTTTTTGATTTCTTCCAATACAATTTTGTCCACTCGATTGAAAAATTCTTCAATAAGGTTATCCTGTCCTTTTGCCATAGAAAGAATCACCTTTTCCGTTTCACGTTGCTTATTTTCAATAGGGAAAACACCTTTTTTTTCTTCTACTACCTTATCGTTGTAGGCTTCAATCAATCGAGCTGTTTGACGACTCAACACTAAGATATAGTAAGCAGACTGCTGGTGCATAGCGCGCACAATATCACGTGTAGCAAAGGTTTCGTCAATTACTACTCGGTCTTCCACAGCAATAGGCAAACGCACATAATCAACAAAATCAGAGTTAGCGAAAATAACTAAACTTTCTAGGTTATGGTTGTGATCTATTTTCTCTGCTAAGTCATTCAACTTCTCCATGATGGGCCAAACAAATCGCTTATCATAGTCATTATGTAGGCGCTCTTCTGCTGTTTTTATTAAATTTTTTAGCTTAATTGGGTCGCTTGCGTTTTCTGGATGGGTTCTGTGTGTATTACACATAATCGTTACACAGCCTTCTTGATAGACGTTTTTAACGCGCTTTAAAATATCTCTCATCATTTTTTCTTGTTTTAAATCTTTATCAAAAAAATTAATAACGACACAAAAGTAGCCAAACGAGGCATACTTCAAGCAAAATAAGCCTGTAAATTGTTCTTTATCTCTGCGCTTGTTCTTGAATGTAAGCACGCAAGTCTTCTAGTTGTTGGTTATTCATTTTTTCCGTTGTGTATTGTGGCATGTAAGCTCCTTTGCCTGGAAGCGGTGACGTACCGTAGCGGGCTACCTGATATATGGAATAGCGCGTATGGCGCGAGATGTGTCGGTCGAGAAATTTAAAAGTATTTTGAGCATCATCTAACTCAAAAAAAGAGTAGCGCATTCCTTCGTGGCAATGTTTACAACCAAAATCATAGATTTTTTTCCCATTTTGAGGATTTCCTTTAATTTCTAAAAAACCTTGTTGCCTATCTTCTGGTGGTGTAGCAAAGTTAGCGGGCATAGCTTGCAAATATTTTGATTTCAGAAGCGCAACCAATTCTATATTTTTCGACGAATCACGAGTCCCTTGATTAATTTGTTTCACTTCTTCATCTGTTAAATCTAAGTCGCTGATTTTAAGATCAATCGTCCAAAGATAAGCTAGTATTGATTCCAACTCCCAATCCTCTAATCGTCTGCCCTGTGCACATTCTACGGCACAAAGTTGGATAGCTTCCCTTAAGTTATTTCGAGCAGCCTTTACTAAATCGCCATATTTTTTTTCATAATCCCCATTATAAAAATGAGTTCTATTCACTACACCATACAAAGGCGAACCTTGCACAAAAGGCAAGCCCTTTTCTACTACATAAGCCAACTTAGCAACAGGGTCAACCTGACTTAAATTGGGTTCATCGCGCTCTACATTATGGCACGAGGTACAAACAAAATGCGCACTTTGTTTGGCTACTTTTTTACCTTCTGCATTTAGGGCAAAACCAGTTAACACTAGCTGTTTACCTTGTTCGGCGGATACCCCCTTAATCTTTGTATTCGGATAATGGGGCAGTGCCTGGTCGCCCAACGCTTGAAGCACTTTGGCTACACTGTCCTTCTCATTAATCGCACTATTTTTTGGTGCAATGATAAAAGCCGTAACTATTGTGAAACAGCAAAGAACAAAACCAATTAATTTATTCATGATTTTTTACAAATTGAACAACCTAGAAATCGTGAATCCTAACCTAAACTCACCTTTTAGCCAATCCCCAGTTGTATTACCAATATAATCAGGTTCTATAATTCCTGTTGAATTAGTTAAATTCACCTGAAAAACATGTCCACCGGTATCAAATTCTACACCGATGCCCAGTGGAATAGTATAATTTCTACTAACTATATTTTTACTTTCAACAAATGGACTTTGAACACCATTGATGGGAATAGTGGCATCCAATAATAAACCAATTACCTTTGTCAGTTGAAATCGCGCTGCTGTACCCACACTAAAGATGTCATTTCCTTCATCAAAACGAACTATATTTCGGTGCGTAAAACTTGGCGAAATTTGTAATGAAAATTGGTCAGAAAATTTTTTAGCTATCAGTAATTGAGTCGTATAAATCAAACGATGTGGGAATTTTTCAAAGGATTGGGCAAGTCGTGGGTCATCAATTTTTTCCATTGTTGAGAAAGAACCTACCCCTAGTAAAGTTAATGAAAAAGAACTTGGCTCATCTAATTTTTGCCTTATTAGTCGGTATTTTGCTACGCCGCTCACAAGTTGTCTTAAATCGCCCACGCCTTTTGAGCGATAGATGCCCATATTAAAATTCTCGGCAAAGCCATATTCTCCACCAATCATTACATCAGCAGCCGTTTCTAAGCCATAAAAAGTTTTCCATCCTCCTGCCGCTCCCAGTAAATCACCAAATCGGTGTGAAATCCTAATGTCTAGTTTTCCTTTAGGCAAAGTTTCGGTAGAATGCGTATTGATGACGCGCGTGTCCTTAAATGTGCGATAAGCGTAGTCTTGAGCCACGGTAGTTAGACTCCAAAACAGCAAAGAAATTAAGGCTAAACATCTCATAGTCAATTATTTTATTTTTCAGGTGCTCCAGCAGCGAACCAACATTGTAAAATAGCTATTTCTTGCGAAGTTAGCGATTTTGGGCGACTATCAGGTGCGTAAGCAGGAGGCATATCTCGAGTTTGTATCGTTCTTGCTGCTATGCGTCCTTTGGGAATCAAAGCAGCTAAACTTTGGAAATTTGAATAATCGCCATAGGAAAATCCTGCAACATGACAACCTGCATAGGCACAACTACGATTGATGATTTCTCTTACTTCTGTATCATAAGTAGGTTGAATATCGTTGCATAGCTCGTCAATACTAGGTTCCGGCAATTTGTCGTAACTGCAAGCAACAGAAAATATGAGGAAACTAGCAAACACTAAAGTGTAGCGATTTTTCATAGCGTAATATATTTACTTGCATAACGAAAAAAATCAGATAATGGGTTAGAAAATAAGCGTTTTTTGACAATAGCGTTAGTATATTTTTTGGCTAAAGCCCTATTTTATATCTTTAGAAGAACGGGCTAAAGCCCATTCCTATTGATTTCTATAAATTGCCTCCAGATTCATCGGGAGATATGCAAGCATTATTTTTGGCTTTAGCCTAATGGAAATTAATAAAAAACTCAATACGTAATCAGTTAATTAAGATTTCATTTTGATTAACAAAAGTAATACCGTATTTTGAATTTAAAATTATGCTATGCCATTTGTAAAAGTGTACATCCATTTTGTTTGGAGTACCAAAAATAGATATCCATTTCTTAATTCTAAAGAGATAAGAACTGAAGTTTGGCAGCACATCAGAGAAAATGCAAAAGAAAAAAGCATATTTATTGATTTTGTAAATGGTTACACAGACCATTGTCATTGCTTAATTTCGCTAGGTGTTGACCAAAGTATTCAGAAAATAATGCAGTTGATAAAAGGAGAATCTTCTTTTTGGATAAATAAAAATGGGTTAATCAAAGAAAAATTTGGATGGCAGGAAGAGTATTTTGCTGTTTCTGTGTCAGAATCTATGCTTGATAAGGTAAGAATCTACATCAGTAATCAAGAGGAACACCACAAAAGAAAAACATTTCAACAAGAATATGATGAATTTATCACAAAATATGGTTTTGAAAAACATAAGGATTTTGGCTAAAGCCCTACATTACGTCTTCATAAGAACGGGCTAAAGCCCATTCCTATTGATTTCCATAAATTATCTCCAGATTTATCTAGAAATACAGAATTAAGACATTTTGGCTTTAGCCTAACTAAAATCTTTACAACAACAAGCAATGCCTATGCCTATTGATTTAATGCCAGCACAATCATAAATTGCCTCCAGATTTATCTGGAGTTACAGAATTAATACATTTTGGCTTTAGCCTAATAAAAAACGCAACCACTTTGGTTTACACACTATCCAATGTTGCTGCAAATTGATTCGCTGAAATTGTATCTCCTTAAATCGCTGCTCAGTGGGCAGCCAAATATCAGAGGGAGGAATTTGTTCAAAGGTTTGTTGATACTGGGATAAGGTTTTTTCGTACCAATTTTTGAATTTATTGCTTTCTTCTGCGCCGCCTTGTGTCGGATGATGATGAATATTTTTATTCAGTGTATTGGTACACCAATTTATCCAATAACTCTGGCTATAAATCAAGTGCAAATGCCAAACTTGATCTACTGCATCGCAAGGAGTGAGCGGTTCATTTGAGAGGCATAAAAGAAAGCAGAATTTTTTGTACTCCTGTATGCTACGCACAGCAAAGTCAGTTGTCCAAGCATTTTCTCTAGCTAATCGAGCTGAAAATGGAAGATTAACATTTGGTGCATCCAAATTAAAAGATTGGATGCGTTGCCAAATTGCGTGTTGCTGTTCGTTTAAATGTTTCACGTTTTATTGCTTACATTTATCCCTAACTCGACCAATTGTTTCAAGGCACGTTCCGTAATCATTTCACCAATAGCTAGGGAAGCGGTTGCTGCGGGCGATGGTGCATTGCACACATTGATAATCCCTTGTTGTTCGAGCACTAAAAAGTCGTCAATTAAATTGCCCTTAGCGTCGCAAGCCATAGCACGCACTCCTGCGCCAGCCCGTTTTAGGTCTTTACTTTTTATTTCGGGAATCATGCGTTG
>CALDYY010000136.1 GCA_937944245.1 uncultured Saprospiraceae bacterium
ATTTGCTGGCGGAAGCACCCACCAAATAAAATCCACCGTCAGGCAACTGAACAATGTCATAAATAGCATCATCACGCCCATTACTTTTTCCGTAGAGATGTCTTTCTACAAGTTGTCCCGATGCTTCGTCAATAATCAAAAACAAGCCATCTTTTTCACTTTTATCCGTCCAACTTTCCCCAACAACGACTAAATCACCGTTCATGGATTGATAAATCGCATGGACAATATCGTTTTTGCCATCAGAAGGGATTTTTACCTTCCATTTTTCTGTAAGTTCTTGCCCCGAAGCAGAAAAAGTAAAGTATAGCAAAAGAAAGCATAATGTAAAATGTCGAGCCATGACTTATTCTAGTTTTTTTATTTTGTACAATGGTTGTTTATTTATTTGTAAAAAAGCAATTATCTAAGCGGTTGCTATTCAATAACATACCAAATTGATGATGCCCATTACATCTAATGTCAATAAAACAGGGGAAATTATCTAGAATTCAGTCTGTAGAAGTAGAACTTGAACGTATGTGCGTTTGCAATTCGTACTTTTGACACATTATTTTTTTTCTCAATAACTCTTTAGCTCAAAATTATTTTACACATACGCTGACGATAATTGGTTTTGAGAAGCCTAAACAATCTGTGTATTAAGTGCCTATGGTGTATCCATTTTATTGTGTAAATTTACATGAAATTTTGAGTGATGCCAAAATGTAGGGGACTTTTTTGCACTGGCTAACACTTTTAGTGCAGCAAAAATGAAATGTTAAAATAAAAGAAATACTTATACTAAAAGGGAAAGCCTAGTTCGTTACTGAGACGTTGTTCATTTTTTATTTCCATAGAGGTATGTAGTATAGTTGAGCGCTTCATTATAGTAGTCGTTCAAAATCCTATTAAAACTTTATGAAATGAATATTATAGCTATCGCCGTACTTTTTTGGTTAAATCTTTTGTTAACGACTCCTCATGTTCAACATCAATCAGATGAAGCATTTTATTCATCTGCTAATATCTTTCTTGATGTAGAGGCAGTATTGTCTTGCAATCGTCAATCAGACTCGCTTGTTTTAGTGAAACTTTATGAAGTTACAGATGGAGGAAATTGGACGAATCCTTGGGATTTAACCAGACCCATGAATACTTGGCAAGGTGTTTTTTTGGATGCTAATGGCTGTGTTCGCATTTTGGGTTTGGGCAGTCGAAAGCTAGATGGCGTTATTCCTGATGAAATAGGTGATTTAAGTGCTTTGGAAGAGTTATATTTGGATAAAAACTCACTCTATGGGAGCATTCCTGAATCTATAGGTAAGTTAAGCCAATTAAAAAAAATCTCATTAGCGTTTAACTCCTTAACAGGCATCCTTCCAGAATCTATGGGCAATTTGACCAATCTTGAAATAGCTACTTTGGGCAGTAATCCTTACACTCCCAGTGTGATACCATCAGCATTGCTGAATTTGCCTAAACTAACTTTACTCTATATTGACAAAAGTTTAATTGATAGCTTACCGCCTTTTTCACCTAATCCCAACCTCGACTTAAATGTCCCTGGAAATCATTTTACTTTTGATGATATTTTGAATGGGACAAGCCAAAGAATGGTAAATTTTAGTTATTTCAATCAGGCTAAAATTTATAAAGATACCGTTGTTAATGCACGACAAGGCGAAACCGTATTCATTGACTTAGGCATTGATAAAGGAGTAAGCAATAGCTACTATGCTTGGCAAAAAAATGGGCAGTGGTACAGGGACGAGTATCAACCGACATTCACCATAACAAACATACAACCTGAAGATGCGGGCAGTTACTTCGTTAAAATTTCTAATGATGATGCGCCAAGTGTTAATTTGTCTTCTTATCCTATTCTAATTAATGTAGAAGCAGTTGTACAAGACCCTACGCAAACCTGCCGATATAAAGATTCGCTTATTTTAGTAGAATTTTATAACAATACCAATGGACCAAACTGGATTACGCAATGGAACTTCACAAGACCTATGAACACTTGGTTTGGTGTAACCTTAAATCAACAAGGTTGCGTCCAATTCTTGGATTTAACGGGAAATAATTTGAGTGGCTTTATTCCCCCATCTATCACGACTTTGCCCGAGTTGGAGCGATTTAACATAGTTGGCAACACTTTTGAAGGTGCTATTCCAGATTATTTAGGTAATTTCATTAAATTGAAAACACTTAGATTGTCCCTAAATAGATTTTCAGGTCAAATTCCTAATTCATTAGGCAATTTGAAGGATCTGGATTATTTGGAAATTGATAACTGCCGATTGACAGGGACTATTCCAGAAAGTTTTGGCAATTTCGTTAAAATAACTATGCTAGAACTAGACCGCAACCAGTTGAGTGGTGCTATTCCTACAAGTTTAGAAAACTTGGTTGCCCTCAAGTCTCTTTATTTATTTGGCAATCAATTCAGTGGCACATTGCCTGCTGGTCTAGCTAATTTGCCAAATTTGCAAATTGTGGAAGTACAAGATAACCAACTAATAGGAGCAGTACCTTCATTTACACAAAATTTAATTGGATTGCGACTTGAGAATAACCGTTTTACATCGCTACCTGACCTAAGCAATATCAATACATGGGCTAGAGAAAATTGGCGTGGGCTGCAAGTTCAGAGTAATATATTGACTTTTAAAGACTTATTACCTAATAAGAATATCTTTGACACAAATCCACCATCAAAATATGCACCGCAAGATTCCATAGGGACACTTATCGTATATACTTTAGAGCAAGGAAATAACTTGACTCATGATTTAGATATTGACAATGGTGTAACCTCCAATGTTTACAATTGGTATAAAGATAATCCAGATAATAATTACCTTACCAAAATAGGAGATAATACAATAACATGGGAGAATGTAACCACCAACGAGGCAGGTAATTATTACGTCCGTATTACTAATCCGAATTTACCGAATTTAACCCTTTATGGACGACGAGTTCAACTGATTGTGAAGGAGAAAAAAGCAGAATGTACACCCGATGTCCAGAATTTTACGAAAAAACTTTGCCCTGACGGGAATTATAATTTTGCAGGAGAAATCCTTACGCAGGCAGGAAATTACACCAAAAAGTTTCAAAACAAATTGGGTTGCGATAGCACTGTCAACATTAACATACAGATACTACCATCTTATCAGTTAGAACAAACTAAATTGGTTTGTGCACCTGAGGAAGTAGGTATAACGCCACTTTTCTTAACTACCAAAGACGGGTGCGATAGCATTATCAACGTCAAAAAAGTGTATCAACCTAGTAGCTTAACCATTTTAGGTCGAGAAAATGTAACCACTTGTGACCCTGCCAAGGTGGGGATAGATACTATTCCGATAAAAGATAATAATGGCAACTGTGAGGGTGTCCTCATTAAAACGACTACTTTAGGAACGGCTAATTCACCTACAACACTAACGGAGATGGTTTGCCGTGCAAACTTGGCGGGTAGTGAAACCCTTACATTTCCTAAATCAGATGGTTGTGATAGCATAGTAGTTATCAATAAAATATATGAACCGCTTGGTGTGAGTAGAACAGCAAGCATTTGTGGTGGACAAAGCTATAATTTCTATGGGCGCAATTTGACCTCAGCAGGTACTTATGAAACAACCGTAACAGGTGTGTGCGACACCTTTGTACGCTTAACCTTAACTTTGGGCAATCCTGTGCAAGAAAATGTGGAACGTCAATTTTGCGAAGGAGAAACGTTTGAATTTGGTACACTTCGTATTCGACAGTCTGGTATCTATACTCAACGGTTCACCTCATCAGGTGGATGTGATAGTTTAGTTACGCTTATTTTGGAAGAAGCAAAAAAGGAATTTATTGAAATAAAAAATGATACTATTACTACACTTTCTAATCGCAGTAATTTGGAGTTAGACGTCCTGTCCAACGATGTTTTGCCAAATGAAGCAAATCGGCGTATTGCCATCATTGAACAGCCAAAATTGGGAACGGTTAATATTGCAGGTGAAAAACTAAGCTATCAACTTCAAAATACAGGTAACACAGGGGTAGATCAATTTCGCTATCAAGTTTGTGCTTTAGATTGTGTCAATAATTGCGATACTGCTATGGTAGTGATTCAAATTACTACTACTTGTCTGGATTCTTTGATGAAAAATATTCCTACTGCATTTATTCCCAACAGCGATGAACCAATGGATAATATTTTTGACCCATTGGCAGGTATCTCCAATGAATGTTTCCAACAACCTAGCAATGCAGAATTTATGATTGTCAATGCGTGGGGAGAATTGGTGTATCGTTCAAAGCCCTATCGCGCTTGGGATGGTAGGAACAGTAACGATAAACCACTACCGCAAGGCACTTACTATTATGTCCTAAAATTTGAGACAGATGATGAAAAATCGGAGGTCATCAAAGGCTGGGTAACGTTGTTTGGTCAATAAAAGTAAGTTTAAATAGTCATCTTTTGAAGATTAAGGGTTACTTTCGGTAATTTTAAATCAAAGTTGGTACATTTGCAGGGACAAACTCAAACTAAAACAAAGCCATGAACCGTAATCAGAAAATTGTACTGGCTTTTGCTAATACTGCTGCTTTTTTAGTAACGATATTGGTTAATTACTTAGCGAGTACACTACCACTGAATAAGAAAACAACTGGTGAAATATCCGCACTATATGACAATCTTTTTGTGCCTGCTGGCTTCACGTTTTCTATTTGGGGTATTATTTACTTGCTTTTAGCAGGCTATATTGTCTATCAATTAGTAGATGCTTTTCGCATTCAAGAAAACAATCCGGGTAAAGGATTTATTGAAAAAATCAGCTTTTGGTTTATTGCTTCTTCCGTTGCAAACTGCTTGTGGTTATTTGCTTGGCACTATGAAGCCCTATGGCTAGCACTATTCATTATGCTACTATTGTTGGGAGCACTCATTATGATTTATATTCGCTTGAACCAACCAACCGATACTACTTCTGCCATAGAACCTTACTTGGTGCATTTGCCTTTTACCGTTTATCTTGGATGGATTTCCGTAGCTACCATTGCTAACTTTAGTGCCGCATTAGTAAGCATTAACTGGAATGGATTCGGATTGCCCGCACAATTTTGGGCGGTTTTTGTTATTCTGATAGCAGGAGCATTAGGTATTTTTTCCATCTTAAGAAAAGGCGAAGTCGCTTACACGGCTGTTATTGCTTGGGGTTTATTGGGTATTTTCTTCAAGCGTATCTTCGATGAAAACGAATTGCCGACGCTAGATATTTTTGTTGAGATTGCTGCCGCATTAGGTGTGGTAACTCTAGTTAGCTTTATCATTTGGCACTTATGGCTAAAAAAAGCCAGACGCACCGCTGAACTATGAAATTATGTTGGCAATCATTTTAAGCCATAATTAATTCGTAGGCTTCTGCTAAAATCACTGTTCTTTCTGCCAGCGTTAAATTAAGCGGAAGTTGTGCCAATCCTATGATGCGCCGCATTATTTCCATACCCGTAAATAAATCCACTAACCTTGGATTAAACCAGCTTGGCTTTTCGTAGGTCGCCAGCACCATTTCAAGTTGTTCCGTAGATGCTTGTGCCATTTTTAAATGTGCTATCAGAACACCTAAATCGTATTCGCAATCACCGAAAAAGCAAAATTCAGGGTCAATTACTTTCAAAGTATCGTTTGTCCTTAACCAGCTACCAGGATAGTAATCGCCATGCAGTAGCGTCCTACCTGAAGAAAGATACACTTTCCCTAGTGTTTTCATCTTTTTTTTCAGGGCTTCATCTTTTTTATAACGCATCGCTACGGCTTGTAAACCTACTTGTATGGTATCCAGATTAAATCCATTGTCTTCCAAATAAGGGTACACAAACAAATGCTCGTGATTGAGTTGGCGCAAAGCTAAGTTACTAGGGAATTCATCACTATTAAAATCAGTGTTGTGCATAATAGACAGAAAGTCAACAGCTTGATTTAATTGAATATTGGTTAAATATTTTCCTTTTTGATAAATAAAAGTGAAATCCGCAGTTTTACCTAAATCTTCAACCGCAAGAATATGATGTTCGACATCAAAGCCAATTAAGGTTGGCATATAATGCTTGATACTGGGCACAGTTGCAGTAATTTCATAAAACTTAGCTTCCACAGCTACTCGCTCTTGAGGGGCAGGAATATTAGGATATTTCTGAACAAAAGGATTAGCTTGTTTTAGGATAAAACTGCGATTTTCAGTCTTAATTCGGAGTACCATATTCATGTTACCCTCGCCTGGCTTTTCAATATGCTGCACGGTTTCATTGTTGTTTATCCAGCCTTGCTGTTGGAGATAACTCGTTAATTCAAGCGTTGATAAATCAAGATGTAAATTCATATCGTGATAAGTGTACTTAGATACTGTGAACCACCTAATCTAGTGTATTTTATTCTATCAAACATAGTGGATTATCTTAATTTATACAACTGCCAAGAGTTGTAAATATTTTGAAGTAGAATATAAATCATCGGACCGAGCAGAGCCGTAGGCAATAAATAGGTACTGGCAAGCCAAATGGAAAGCATTGTATTTTTTTGTCCTAACGCTAATTCTGTTTCTAGCCTTTTACCATCAGGACTGAGTTTAGACCCTACAAAAAAGCTAATGACAGCACAAAGCACAATGATTACTGTAATGAGTAGGAGTAACTCCCAAGATAGCGTGGTTTCATATTTCAGATATTGTGCTACTCTAGCAGTAGCCAAAAAAATATTGGTCAAGAAAAAAACGAATGCCACTTTGCTAATTTGCAATATTTGGCTTTTCAGCCTTGGGATGTTGCGTACTATTTGGGATAATATCATGGGTACACCAATCGTAAAAGCAATAGCTTTCAACATTTCCCATGTGCTCACTTGCGATGAAAGTTGTAACACTTGAGTTGCCAACAATGGAAAGCTCAAAATAATAGCTAAGTTAGAAACAATAATAGCCCCAGTAAGAAAACGCAAATCAGCTTTGAATAAATCTGCCCAAATAATACTTGCAATGCCCGTAGGAGCAATAGTGATAACAAATGCTGCTTGTGCCATGCCAACATCAAGTGGCAGAATCAAAAAATAAACCGCAACACCTAATGCAATATTGAGTGCTAGTACCAATAAGTGTTTCTGTTCAAAAATAGAGAAATTAATCGCTATTTTTAGAAAGGAAAAGAAAAGCATTGCCATCAAAAAATAGCGAATTAAAAAACTATATGCCGAAAAATAAGGCAAAAATGCCCCAGCAAGTGTTACCAGTAAAATGTAAATCGTCTTTCTCATGCACGAAAAGTAGAAAGAAAATTGATTATCAACACCATAAAATGAATTGATTTGATACGCATTCAATCCTTCATAGCATCAGCAGCACTTCCGTATCTCAATGCACTGGCTACCTTGCGCATTACTGTTTTCAAAGAATTTCCTTATCTCTACAATGGTTCTATGGAGTACGAAACGCAATACTTACAAACTTTTTTCAATGCACCACAGAGCATTATCGTCATCGCCTTTGATGGAGACAAAGTAGTAGGTGCGTCAACAGGACTACCGCTAGCCTATGAAACGCCTAATTTACAAGCACCTTGGCAACAGCTAGGTTTTGATGTTGGGCGCATTTTTTACTTCAGTGAATCCGTATTGCTTCAACCTTATCGAGGGCAAGGCATTGGTAAACAATTTTTTACAGTACGCGAAGCGTGGGCAACTTCGATAAGTAATTTTCAATATCTCACCTTTTGTGCCGTAGTTCGACCACTAGACCATCCTCAAAAGCCAGTAAATTACCAACCCTTAGACACTTTTTGGCAGCAACGTGGCTTCGAGAAAAAAGAACATTGCATCACCAATATGAGTTGGCAGGATTTAGATGAAACTTTTCCCACCCCCAAACCCATGCAATTTTGGTGGAAAGAAATTGGTGAATAATTAAACATATACCAGTATAATGTCAAAACATTGTCAATATTCTGTTGTTGAAGCAATTAATTTTTTCGTTTAAACAAAAACAAAACTAAGATGTCAACACCGAAAATAGCAGGTAAAGTGCCTATTCCAGTGGAAGTAGAAGCGGGTAAGCGTTACGCATGGTGTACGTGCGGTGAATCACAAAATCAACCTTTTTGCGACGGTTCACACCGAGAAGCAGGTATCTTTTCACCCAAAATTGAAGTATTTGAGGAAAGCAAGAAAATTTTCTTCTGCACTTGCAAGCAAACTAAAAATCCAGGAAGGTGTGATGGTTCACACAAAACCTTGTTAGATTAAAATACCTGTTACACTCAAAATAGGCAGATGACTCAAAAGAGTTGCTGCCTATTTTTTGCTCGAATGAGTAGCCACAAAATACAAATCATAAGTACCGAAATCGCTGCACCTATTTGCAACCAAAAGCCTTGCTTTGCACGAACGCTACTTTGTATGTAGTATGGATTCCCTTCATTTGGAGTGCCTTCACCTAATCGAATATTCCAATTATTCAAGTTGGCATTATCCAAATGAGGCAGGAGTAGCGATAAGGTAAAAGTTGAATCGAAAGGGCTAATATGATAATAAATGCTATCCACCAAAGCACCATCTTCAGCAAAAAGTTGAATGCGCTCTTTGTGTTTACTAATGCCAAAAGATAAACCACTGATGAAATGATAAGCGTTGGGAAATGCTTTCAAAAATTTCGTAGAATCTTCGCAAATAACCAAGTAATTACTAGGGTCAATAGCGACATCAGGTAGGATAAATTCATTCTTTAAATCTGTTAATTTCCAATTGGCAAGCCGAATACGCTCTTTGGACGCATTAAACAACTCTATCCAATCCCCTGATTGTTTGTGGTTAGGGCTGATTTCATTGATGACTATTTTTTGTGCCAATGGATGCAAATAAGGTACAAAAACTGCTTTGAGCTGCACGGGATAAGTTAAATCTAAAGTTAGCTTAGCATCTTTTCCTGCCCAACCTTCCCAGTGAGAAAATCGGTAGCCATAGTCTGCCACAGCAGCTAATTGAATTGGAATGTGCTGAAAATAAATGCCCTCGAAGTGCCTGCGAACTTCCAAATTATCATTGAGTACAATTTTTCCTCCAGGTGAAGTTTGTAATTCGACAGCTACCTGGTTACCTGTTTTGAAAAAGTCCATTAAGTGCATTCGCACATACTCAGGACGATGTTGGGCAAAATTGCGCAATACTTTCACTTGCTGCTCCCAAAAAGATTGGTCTATTTGCCAGCGATTGTTGTGGCGCGGTATTTCCGTTACCAGCAAACGATGAAAGCCATTGATGCGCTTTAGCACATATTCTTCTGAAAATGAAGTGTTTAAACGATCTGCAAAGCGATTGACAAATTGCTGTCTAAATCCTTCGTTTTCCAGTAGTTTTCTTAATATGAAGGTACTCCAAGCAGGGTTAGGCCATTCAGGTCCGTTAGGCTCAGTATGGAAGGCTAAACTATTGTTCTGAAACGCATTGGCATCATTTAACCCAAATCCCCAATCAGTATCAAAAAGTATCCAACGCCATTTGCCTTGTGGTGTTTGTGGTCGCCAAAATTTGATGTTTCCTCCAGCATCCTGATTGTCAAAGTAAATTTGCGCCACTTGATAATCTAAAAAATTACGCACATCCATTTGCGTAGCAACATAATCAAAATACGGCTGAATGCTCAATTTATTGCGCTGCATGAAGTGAAGCAAATGCTGATAGTGGTTAATACTGCCTTGTTTTACTACTGCACGATGCTCAATAAAATCAATACTATCTTTGTCAATATCATGGTGAGCATTCAGAAAATACTTATTTATTTTTTCTCTGATGTTGTAAATTCCCCAATAATGCCCATTGATGTAAACATGAGCAGGGCGATAGGCTTGATGCTCAAGCCCCCAATCGCTGACTAAACTTTGCATCAACGCATCCCGAAAATGTGTTTTCCCAAAGTCACTTCCTGAATTGCGTAGCACTAACGATTTGAATTTCTTAGGGTTACCTTTTCCAAAAATAGGATAGTCAATATGCGATGCACCATAGTTCTTATCCGCCATCAAGCTAATAGACTTTTGAGGAAAAGTGCGACTAAACCCACCAAACATTCTAAATCCAATAGGGCTGGAAAAAACTTGTTTCCCATCGGGTTCAAATAACTCCAAATGGCTAGGAAATTCTGCTCTCGACCAAAAGTTAGCTCCTAATCTCAACACCGTTGTATCGGCTGCATTATTCCCTTCTTGGAACAATCCTTTATTGGCATCAAAAAGCAAGCGAGGAGGTATAGCAAGCGAAACCGTTAAAAAAGTAGTTTTTGGCTCTTCAATAAAGTAAGTCGCTACCCAAGAAGCCAGTTGTTTATGGTTTTCGCCAACAAGTATGGCTTTTATGACCACTGTGTTTGCCAGATAAAGCGGCTTAGTATAAGGCTTTGATTTTATGCTTGGTGTAGCTCCATCAATCGTGAAGAAAATTTGAGTATGGGGTGGCGTATGTAATTGAAGGACAAAGGGTTTAGCATAAAAACCCGCAGGATGCGATGGCTTTATGAATCCTTCCACTTCTTGACCAAGCAAAAGGCAAGGCAATAATGCTAAAAGGAAACTGATAATATGTATCCTCAAGTCTTTCAAATAGTTTTTTCAGTAAATAACGGTTGAGCCATAGATGGAGTTACACCTGTGGCTCAACTTTTAGGTATTTTATTGATTCGTTTAGCTATTTAAGCACTTGCTTTGGTCAATTTCTCCCAAAACCTAATACCTAACTGCTTACGCATTCACCAACTTCATTGCTACTGGGTCCCAATGAATCACTCGATTTTCGTACAAACTCATATTTGCTGCCAAAGATGGCGCACAAGCACGCAGCCCAAAAGTACCATCTTCTACTACTTTACCGTTTGTTCTAATCGCATTGAAAAAGTTGGTGTGATGCACCAAATCAGTATTGTAGCCTTTCGGTGCTTGGAATTTTAATTCAGAAGTTTTTTCACCTTCCGCATTTTTATATTCTTGGTCATACCATTTTTTGTAAGATTTTTGCTCTTTTTCTGTAAAAGTGCCGTAGCTGTCCCAACCACCGTAACCTGGAGCAGTTCCCATTTTTCTGCGTTTCACGATTAAATCATTCCAACCGATGTCAATAATGCCTTCGCTCCCTACGAGTCGCAATCTTGAACTACCACCGCTACCGTCAACAAAATTGATGCGCATTTGAGCATTAAACGCTGGATGCTTTGCTGTTGCTGGATAATCAAAAAGTCCTAGCATCACATCGGCTGCATCACGCCCATCCTTCCAGTAGCGCAACCCACCTGTGGCATAAATGCGATTTGGTCCAAGTGATTCTGTAACAGCATGTAAACCTGAGAAAAGATGTACGAATAAGTCCCCTGCAACCCCCGTGCCATAGGCTTGGTAGTTGCGCCAACGAAAGAAATGAACAGGGTCGAATTTGTGCTTTGGTGCATCGCCTAAGAAATCTTCCCAGCGAATCGTTTTTTCAGAAGCATCTCTAGGAATCGAATATTGCCAAGCCCCTGAAGCCGATTGACGGTCGTTCCATGTTTCTACTAAAATAAGCTCCCCGATATCGCCAGCCTTATATATTTCTCTTGCCTTATCGTGTTCAATGGAGCTAACTCTTTGGCTACCAATCTGTAACACTTTACCCGATTTTTTTTCTGCTTCGATAACGGCAGCGCCTTCTTCTATATGATGCACCATTGGCTTCTCGCAATACACATGCTTTCCTGCTTCCAAAGCAGCAATAGTTATGTGGTCATGCCAATGGTCGGTAGTTGCTACAATGACTGCATCAATATCTGGACGCGCTAGAATTTCGCGATAATCAAAAGTAGTGAAAATGGATTTGCCATAAACTTCTTTGGCACGCTCTAGCCTGCCCAAGTACAAATCACAGACTGCCACCAATTCCACGCCAGGCACTTTTAACGCAGTATTGGTATTGTTGAAGCCCATGATGCCCATACCAATCGTGGCTAGTCGAATCTTATCATTTGCACTAATCTGAGTGTTGCGAACAGTCAGTTCTATAAATTCTTCGGATTGCCCAGCTAAAAGGCTAGGTGTCACACCTGCTAAAGCAAGACTCCCTGCTAATTTTTTTAGGAAGGAACGACGAGGTTTATTTTTGTTCATTTGAATTTCGTTTTGTGTTTTTGAAAAAACCTACTATGAAGATACACAAAATTCTCAATCAAAAGCATATTTACTGGATTTTTAAAAACTCCAGCAAATATGAATTGAGAAAATAATATCTAATAATTTGCTTTCACGACCTTTTCTACCCATTGCTTACCGTCAATATTGAGCCAAATATAGTAGATGCCTGCTGGCAATTCATGAATATTCAACATCGTTTGGTCGCCACCAAAAGTTTTAGTCATCACGGTGCGTCCCATTAAGTCCAGCATTCGCAACTCCACTTGTCTGCTATTGGGCGTAATAATGTTGAGCTGCTGTTGCGTCGGATTTGGGAAGATGCGTATTTGTAGCTTTTCTGATGGATCATTCGTAGAGCTAGTGGATTCGTCTGTTACTTTGATTTGCACACTTGCGGTATTGACACACCCATTTGTGTTCTCAATGGTCAAAAAGACAGTGTAAGTTCCTGCCGCTCGGTAGCTATGCGTTGGGTTGGCAATATTGCTATTTGTGCCGTCCCCAAAATCCCATAGGCGAGTACGTACATTGCTAGAGCGGTCAATGAAAGTGATATTACCACCTTCTTGTAGTGTAACAGAATTGGTAGAACTTTCGATAAGTACAACGGGAGCATTAGCCGTTAAGTCGGTGTTAATAGGGACAGCAGTGCGTCCGCATCCATGTGATACTTCTATTTCCCAGTCATAAAAAAACAAATACCGTAAAAAGAAAGGCGCCGCAGTAGAACGTGTTATTCTTACTACACCTTGCACTTCATAAGGGAATTGGGTGCCTTCGTTACTATGATAAACAGGTCTTCCGCTTGCCAGCACTAGCTGATAGCCTTCACCTGCTGGCACGTCGAAGTTTAAAGTCACCCTTTGTTCTCCAATTTCAAAACGCACGATTCTTTGTTGCAAAGTCTTGCCTTCAGCATCTAGCAAGCGGACAAACCTTCCGCCTGTTTCTTCTGCATATACTTTCACGGAAATTAATGTGAATGGCTGAATAGCGTTGAACACTAATCCTCCACTTTCTACATTAAGTCCATTGTTCTGTCCTTGTACTAAATTTTCTCGACCTGTTTTGTAGCTGGTTACTAAATCCGCATAAAAAATAGCATTGCTACTAGTAATCGGTGCGGTTAAGAAAGTGCTGCCCTCACCCAGTTTTACTCCTTTTTCTAATCGAGAATGCCAAGTAATCTTTTGATTTTCAGCTAATGGCGTATTACTAGTCAGTAAGATTTGTGTATTTCTGCAAGCAGTTTGGTCATGTAGAGGTGCAGTTTTTGCGTCCACAGCAGGCAAATCAATCACTTTGAACGTGTGTATCATCCTATTATTAAGCGAGCGTTCATCGGTTTGACCATTAGGATTGGAAATTTCAACGACAAGCTCGTAATCGCCAGGAAACATATTTTCCAATGCAGGCAAAGTTGCTGAAGTAGTACAATTTACACATAAATTCCCTGTCCATTGATGCGTTTTTACATTTGCTGGATTGTTTGTAGTGAAATAGCGTACTTGAAGGTTGTTCAAGTTGTTTCTAGTTACATTTTCAATATTGATACTTAAATCCACCGTTCCTCTGCACAGCACTGACTTTTCTGTTTTTACATCCAATAAAATCACATCATTAGCTGCTGATACTGGTGGAACAGGGGTATGCCCTTGATTAATGAGGTAATTATAAGCGGCAAATACATCTATCAACCCCATGCCATAATTATTGTCTTCACCAGGTTCACCTAAATCGCGTGCCGAAAAATAAATTGCCAGCTTCAAATCTTCGCCCGAAAGAAAAGGAAATGCTTCTTTGAGCAACAATAATGCGCCGGCCACATGTGGGGCTGCTTGCGAAGTTCCACCTTGTTGGATGTAATTGGCATCTCGACCAGCAGAACGCACGAACCCACTAGATTGTCCTGGTGCAACTACTTCGGGTTTAATGGCTAAAGCTCCGTTCCCACCACAAGCCGAAGGTCCGCGACTGGAAAAATCAGAAATGATATTGTTTCGACCAGGATCCACACTACCTACGGCAAAAGAATTGACAATCGTAATATTCAGATTGGCTTGCATAGAGCTACTTCTAGCATCTGGTCCTAAATTGCCTGCTGCCCAAACACTGGCAATACCTGCAATTTCTATGGCAATCATAGAATTTCTAAATGTTTGCAAACAGTTGTTTTGTTGCGACCCCCATGAGTTATTGATTACATCGGGCATATCATCCGTAGTATTGGGGTTTCCATCAGGGTTCAACGCCCACTCAAAATGTGCCAGTGAGCTAGTCTGACCAATGCCATATTGTTTTAAGTCGCAGCTATTTTCACCTGTAAAGGGGAAAGGACTACCCATCCATCGAGCATTGAACGCTACGCCAATCGTGTCATTTGTTGTTCGGTCAAGCCCAACGACAATACCTGTAACGTGTGTACCGTGATAATCGCCACAATCGTCAGGTTTAGCTGTGCCTGTCCATGCTCTATTTCTGGCTGTATTGTGTCCCCAAAAATTAGGTTTCAAAGCGGGATGTTCTATATTTTGTCCACTATCAATAACCAATACTTTTCGCCCGTAGCCTGTATAGCCCAATCGCCACATTCTAGGTGCATTTATAGCTCTCAAGCCCAATTCTGTACCGTTGGGTACAGGCATGGCAGGTGCAGTAGCAAGTTCATTTTTAAACAATGTTGGTGGAACGATAGGCTCAATTATGTCCACTTCTTCCCATTCATTTATAGCCTTTATGGCAGAAACACTTGCAGTTACTTCAAAAACATTGGTTATCCAATAGGCTTGAAATTGCTGGATACCTTTTAGTTGTGTAAGTTTATTTTTCACTTTATCTTGTGTGAGTGATGCTTTTTTCTGCAAGGCTTCGATGAGTTGCCTGGCGCGCTCCTCTACTGGAAGATTAGCTTTTTTCATTTCCGCAAACATCAACTCCACATCTACTTGGTCTTTTAGTAGCACAAAGACATTATGGACTTCATTAGGCGCATTTTGAAGTATTTCTTGTAACTCTGGAGTTATTTTGTTAACATGTGTTTCTTTATTGAGCCACGTTCCTATTAGAAGCAGAAGAAAGGCTACTACTGAAGTGTGTAAATAATTATTAATCATTCTATATGATATTAAATTTTGTGTTCTAATCATCAAGTAACGAATAAATTTGCATAAAAAATATAAACTTAGCCAATACTTATTGCTTTTTTCTCGTCAAAATGACAATTGGAAAGCAGCATTAATCATTAAACGTACATATGGAAATTAAAGACTACATAGAAAAATATCAGTTGGTAGAAAAACGGGAAGCTATGTTCTTACTGATTTGGGGCTTGATGAGCATAATGGCAAGTGCTGCTTTATATTTTATTTCAAATGATTTATTCTGGAAGTTTTTTGCTTATCCTTTTGCTGGTTTGGGTTTAGGCATGGTTGTTGAAGTCATTTCGCACTTCGTTAATCGCAAGCACAAAAAAGTAATTTTTGATGATACAATTCTAGCAGCAGAGAAGGATAGAGCGAATGCTCAAATAAAAAACTTAGACCTGCGAAGAAATATTGACACTATCTTGTTTATTGTTGGATTTGCTTTGCTCATTTTAGGCGGTGTTATTACCACTCAAATCATTAGTGCGGGCATTGGGCTAGGCTTACTCCTTCAAAGTACAGTTTTATTGGTAAAGGATAGCTGGGCATTGTGGCGCGCTCGATTGTACGTTGTAGAGCTAGAAGGTGAATTTTAATTTTTGATATTTTCTATGCTTTTGAATTGGAAACAGCTATGCACTTTTTGTTTGGTACAAGGATTACAAAAGTTATTCAAGGCTTAAAATATGGTGGAGCTAAGGGGAGTCGAACCCCTGACCTTTTGACTGCCAGTCAAACACTCTAGCCAACTGAGCTATAGCCCCATCTTTTTTATCGTACTTTAAATCCATTAATCCAACCCTTCGGTGGTGCAACAAATGTTAATGCTCCATTTTCGTCTTCTGCCATCAAAATCATACCTTTTGATTCGATGCCGCGCAATGCTTTGGGCGCAAGGTTAGCTACTACGACAACTTGTTGCCCGATAATGTCTTCTGGTTTGAAGTATGCTGCAATACCAGAAACAATAGTACGCTGCTCAAATCCCAAATCTACGATAAGTTGCAATAATTTGTTTGCTTTTTTTACTTTTTCTGCCTGAATAATTGTTCCGATGCGCAAATCCAATTTAGCAAAGTCGTCAAATTGAATATTTTCTGCTAGTTCTGGATAGCTAATGCCTGCATTAGCCTTCTTTGTATCTTCCAATTTTTGAATTTGTGCAGCAATTACTTCATCGGGAATACGCTCAAACAAGTAACTTGGTTCACCAATTTGATGCCCAGCCTTCACCAAAGGTTTACCTTTGGCTAGAGTTGCTATCATAGATTTTAACTCACCTTTTTCTTGAATACGCTCTAGTTGTAGCATGTTCCTCAATTTATCTGAAGTAAATGGCAGAAACGGGCGACAGGCTACGCTCAGTGCAGTCACAATTTGTACGCCTAAATAAAGCACTACTTTTACTTGTTCGGGGTCAGTTTTAATGGTTTTCCAAGGCTCGTTAAATTGCAATAGTTGATTGCCAATCGAAGAAATTTCCATCACTTCATTCAAGCCGCCTCTACAATCGTAGCGCCGGATACACTCGTCCAACTGTATCAATCGCTCGTGAATGCGTTTTAATTCAACTTCAAACGTGCTGTCCACATTTGGACTTGTGCTACTTTTAATACTCAATGAGGTATCCACTTTAGGTAACCTGCCCTCGTAATATTTGTTTGTTAACACGACTACTCGGTTGACGAAATTAGCTAAATTATTGACCAATTCATTATTGTTCGTGTCTTGATAACCTTTCCAAGTAAACTCGCTATCGCGGAGTTCAGGCATATTTTTAACCATGTTGTAACGCAATTCATCCTGCTTGCCTTCAAATGCTTGCAAGTATTCATGCACCCAAACTGCCCAGTTGCGCGAAGTGGACAATTTGTCGCCCTCTAAATTCATGAATTGGTTGGCAGGCACATTGTAAGGCAGAATGTACTGACCTGTCGCTTTTAGAATAGCAGGAAAAATCAAGCAATGAAACACAATATTGTCTTTGCCAATAAAATGAATCAATGCGGTGTCTTTGTCTTTCCAATAAAGTTCCCAGTCTTTGCTATTGTCTAAAGCCCATTGCTTGGTAGAAGAAATGTAACCGATGGGAGCATCCATCCAAACATACAGTTTTTTCCCTTCCGAACCTTCAATTTCAGGTGGCACATCCACGCCCCATTCCAAATCGCGCGTCATAGCTCGTGGCTGCAAACCATTTTCCAGCCACGACTTGCATTGCCCTAGCACATGGTTTTTCCAAGTCTGCGGGTCGTGGTGTTGTTTGCCATCTAATTTGCCAGTTTCAATCCATTCTTTAAGCCATGTTTCGTATTTATCCAATGGCAAATACCAATGGGTAGTTTTTTTTAGCACTGGTTTTTCTCCTGAAAGTGTGGATTTTGGGTTAATTAAGTCCGTTGGATTTAACGATGAGCCACATTTTTCGCATTGGTCACCATAGGCAGCATGATGACTACATACGGGACAAGTTCCTACGATGTAGCGATCTGCTAAAAATTGTTGTGCTACTTCGTCATAATATTGTTCTGTACTTTGTTCTACAAATTCACCTTTTTGGTATAAAGTTCTGAAAATCTCTTGAGAAGTTTCATGGTGAATAGG
>CALDYY010000137.1 GCA_937944245.1 uncultured Saprospiraceae bacterium
AAAATAGGGTAATATTTTGAGATTGGAAGAGATTGGAAGAGATTTAACTATTATTTAATATAAAATTAACTTTTATTTTACATTAAAAGTTCATCTGCTATATTTTATCCAATTCTGTTCTTTACGAACGTTTCTCTTTGCTGGATAGCTTATTCATAAAAATAAAATTGCGAATAAGAAAAAGAGGTAAAACGAGAGATAGAGGTATGCTTGTTGTTACTAATGTACGTTTCTTAGGTTTTTTAAACGATTGGAGAGTTGAATACAACACTGACTGGAAGTTGATGGTCAATGTTGGGAAAACGGGTATGATTTGCTATTAAACGCTTTACAAAATTAATATGGGTTTAATTGCTCAAATAAACAATTAAACCCATAAACAACTTGACGATTAGATTAATAACTCCAAAGGTCGTGTTCCATATTGAAAATTTCTTGGCGGATTTTATCTCCTTCTAACAAACGATCAACACCGCCCGTTATATAGTCCTGAATCCTTTCATTTCTAACATTGGTGGCTTTGTAGATGTAACTTGAGAAAAAGCGCATTTCCATAATATCCTCCCAAGTAAGTGGCGAAGCGTCGTTACCTTCATTAAAATACTGCTCACGTGCAAGAATTTCTCTCGCTTCTGGATAATATATCCAAAACATGGGTTGCTCGCGGATAAACGCTCCAGTTGTTTTATCTTTCACATCCAACAGCGGTGCTATCCCTAAAATACGAACACCTAATTTTGAAGATTCTTCATCAAAGAACCAAACTTCTTTAATTCTGAAACGCTTCACATCTTCGTAGTTAATATCATTTCTTACAATTTTAATGACCTCCTCATAGGTCTCTGGGTCAAATGTGATAATCGTATCTACTGAAGCACTTTGCGCAGCTACCTCATCAGGTGTCAGTGGATAAGTAAACTTATCGTCATCTGTGCTGTAAGCGGTAATGTTACCACCAATTGCAGCCTCCATAAGCACCTTGAAAAAAGGGCGGTCTGGAAAAATAAAAGGTAAGTTTAATTTTTCGCGCGTATCAATTACCCTCCAAACGTACTTTTCCCACATGATGTCTGCTTCTCTAAGCGATTCATAAGGTAATACTCTTTTTTCTGCCGTCAATTTCTTTTCTACTACACCGTCAATGGGAGGTTTTCTATTTGGGTCACCTGCCTCTGTCTTTGGACGGTCAGTCATAATACCCGTAGGGGTTTGAGCAAAAGCATTAGTTTGCAACAAGAAGACGATTGCAAAAAAACTAAACAATTTCAATACTAACTTCATAATGATTGGAATTTATCAATGTTCATTTTGAATTGGGACTTAGATTAACTCGCATCCCTCACATTATTCTTTTGGTCTATTAACCGATTTTAGGTTACAATTATTATGGTGTGCAGTAACTTTTAGAAAGTAATTTTCGCAAAAAAGATATATTGATTATAATTATTGCAGATGAAAGATAATTGAACTAAAAATCCAATCATCCTTCATCTGTAAAAATATTAATTGATGTTGAATACCATCGTTCCTAGAGGACGACCAGCTTGGTCTCCTGGGCATTTTGCCTTGATGTTCTCAAAGTAATAAATATCGCCTGGAGTAGCTTGTTGTACTAAGCGCGATGATTTATCATCATATCTAGCACCAGCATTCACGTTTTGAATAGCATCCTGACGCTTAGGAACACGAACAATATTGAAACCTTGTATGGCACATCTAGCATCAAAATCGAAACCTTCTAACACCGCTAATACACCTCCTTGCGCTTTAAACTCACCATTACCCATTGAGCCACCTTTGCTATTACCTAACTGTGGAACAGGATCTGGAATACGTTTAGCGCGGAAAGGGAAAGTTGAGTTTAAGCCTTCGCCAGTAACCACCACACTTACCTCACCTGGACGGTCAACGGTTACTATTCTGTTATTTCCTGAACCAGAAAGATTACAACCGTTGCAACTTACACGTAAGGCGTTACTAGATACACCCGCCGCGGAAACTGTAATTGGGTTATCTACGCCGATGTAAAATACGTTCATTTTATCAGCAGCCACAGCCACAGAACGACGACCAACTTCATATTGGTAAGTAGCGTCCCCACTAGTTACTTTTTGGGTCAGTGGATTTCTTACTGTTGCTTTTAGATTTAATGTGTTAACGCCAACATTGCTAGTAGTTGCTCTATAGGTTGCTTTTCCATCACTTCCCACAGGAATTGCAGAACCATTTACTGTAATTTGAATATCAGAAGGACTAATACTTGAACTGTAAGTACCTACTGAGATTTCTGCTTCAAAAGGCTCACCGGCAATAACATAAGACTTTTTCGCATTTACAACAGGGAAAAATTGATCAAACTCCACTACCCTACCACCAGAAAGCGCAGCTAGTTCATTCACTATTGTTGCCTCTGTGTTTTTAGCATCTGCTTGCATGGCACTTAAAGTAGGCAATACTGCTGCTAAAGGCATCTTGCGGAACTTGAAATCTTCCCAGCTAGTTTTGTCAGAGCCTTGCCAAATTGCATCATCAATCTGAAGTGTAATGTTTTCTTCAATATTGGCAATGCGCTGCTTTATTTCATCTTTGCTTAATCCAAATGGCTGCTCACCATATTTATTTAACAATTCAGAGTAAATGGCAATCATTTTGCTTCTGATTTCTAGTGTTTTTGCCTTTAACTCTGCACCTCTTCCTTGATTCAATAATAATCGAGTTGTACCATCTTTATCTTTTTTTCCTTTTGGCTTTAGCTTTCCATGGTCTTCAACGTAGTCTCCTTCGTCTAGTTTACCGTTTTGATTACCTGTTTCGTCAATCAAATCATTGCGAAGCACATCCACATATTCTCCATACTCTTTGGTAAGTTCTCTTATCTGCTGTACCGCAGGAAGAATAGGCTTGAACTCTCTTTTGGAATCTTCATTTAATAATTTTTCCAATCCTTTCTGTGTTTCATCTAATTGACCATTAATAATCCCCATACTCATTTTGTTACCATCATCTAATGAGAAGAAGGCATTCATAACCTCTGCCGATACGTTAAGCGCTAACAACGCCATCAATACCAAGTACATTAGGTTAATCATCAACTGTCGGGGCTCCTTAGGAATTGACATATGATTTTATTTTTTCTTGTTAAATTTATGATATTTTTTCCCTGTAGGAGTAAGGAAAAAATCCTCACTCACTCCTATTAATTTTAATTGTATTTATAATTCAGGGCGACGTGCGCCAGTCATAGCATTCAACATATTGCCATAGACTGAATTTAAAGAAGATAAATTCTTGTTCAGTACAGACATGTTATCTTTGTAGCGACGAGTATCTTCCAAAGAATCACCTAAATCCGCCAATGCCTCGTTTAACTTTGTGTAGAAATTATTCATGGTACGAATTTGGTCTCTTGTACCAGAAAAGTCCACTTCTTGTAATGCTTTCAAAGAACCCAAGCTTCTCGACATAGACTGTAACTCTGTTAACATTCCTCCTAGTTGTCTTTCGACTACTTCGCCATTTAATGATGGCGTAGAAACACCCATATTTCCAGCCATTACCCCATTAACAAGTGGTTGTACCGATGCGTTAACGTTATCCAAACCTGGATATAACTTTTCCCAGTAGTAGTCTTTTTCCGGACCAATAATACCCAAGAAGGCAAACAATCCAGCCTCTATTAAAAGACCTATCGTAATTAAGTCAACACCTGGAATAAACTGCGTAGAGTTAATTTTTTCTAGTGCACCTAAAAGCACTACTGCCGCTCCTAAACCAATTACTAGATTTTTGAAGTACTTGAATCCGTTTGTGTGAACAAAACTCATTGTTAGATTTAATTTTGAATGTTAGTTGAATGAATTAATTTTTGTTGTAGTAGCTTTATTGTATTTCGCTACACAGTGTCAAGAATAAAGTTGGTGATTGTCATTTATCTGTTTGAAACAACAAACAGGCACAAACTTTAATTTACACTTATAATGAAAATTTCAGATAAAGTTACAGTAGTCATTAAGATTTTTGAAATATTTTTAGAAAATTCTTAATTTATGTTACACAAAAAATGGGTGTTATTCAACGAATAGTCAAATAACGCCCATTTTTTTCGCAAACTTACAATGGCTTAGAAATTATCATTAATTGATCTTCCCAAGTAAGTTAATGCGCTTCTAAAGCCAATGTATGACTTTGTAGTATCTTGAAATTCCCAGTGGCGCGTATTTGTTTGGAGGAAATGCTTTACATCTTTCCAAGAGCCACCGCGAATAACTTTTCTTTTGTATGCTTCAGGGTCATCATCTTTAGCATCGTAGCGAATGTCCGGGTTCAAGTCGTGAATGAAAGAGTAAGCATTTTCATAAAACGCTGTATTAGTCCATTCTGCAACATTACCTGACATATTGTACAAACCATAATCATTTGGAAAGTAAGCATCTGCTTTCACGGTGTATAGACCACCGTCATCTGCGTAATTTCCACGACCAGGTTTAAAATTGGCTAACAAGCATCCTTTTGAATTTCTCATGTAATAAGCCCCCCAAGGAAATGGCGCAAGTTCATGTCCACCACGAGCAGCATATTCCCACTCTTGCTCAAATGGCAAGCGAAAATCTTCTGAGTTAACACCAGTTTTGCTAGACTCGTAGGCATTCCATAGCTTTGTACGCCAATAGTTAAAAGCATTTGCTGTGTGCCAGTCAATACCTACTACTGGATAATCGTCATAAGCTGGATGCCAAAAATAGTTACGTGTCATTGGCTCGTTGTAAGAATAAGCGAAATCACGAATCCAAACTAGAGTATCTGGATAGACATTGACTTTTTTCTTTTTGATAAAAGCATTTCGATTAGAACGCCCTTTGTCGTGAGCTGCTGCTTGCCAATCATACCATTGATATTCAAAAACAAACTTTCTAACATCATATTCTTTTTTACCAGCAAATCTATCGCCACCCTGATAGTAAAGGTCTTCTAAACCTTCGTCCTCCCAGTCCAATTTATACTCCCAGTCAATGCGCTCCTCGCCTGTTTTGGGGTCTTCATAAAAGTGGTCTAAGTAGGCATGTGCTAATGAATCTCGCACCCAATACACGAATTGGCGATATTCATTGTTAGTGATTTCGGTGTCATCCATGAAGAAACCAACGATAGAAATAGCCTTTGGTCTTTGGACAAATGTATTGCTAATGTCTTGGTCCCCTACACCAATGTGTAAGCTACCCGATGGTATGTAAACCATACCATATGGATTAATTCCCTTCCAACTCGGGCGGTCAGCAACACCAATGAGTTGTCCATTTTGCTTAGAGCCACAAGAAGCAGCTACGAAAGCCAACAATACGAAACTAAATTTCAGAAATCTTTTCATTTTAATGATACTATTTTCCTTCAATGTTTATACTTTTAATTAGATTACTCAAAGATAGTCTGTTTCATAATTCTATCCAAAATCTAGCATTAGCTTGACAGTACCTTTGTGCTAATGATTACCTATCATCGAACGACACTAGAATTGAATTAGTATATCACTATGGTACTATTCATCAAAAAAATAAATGAGTGTTGCTTACTTGCAATATTTACAATTTTGATGCTTTTCCAAATTTCTTTTGTATTAATGCTCTGTTGCATTAATTTAGTACATCAGTCGTAGATTAATTTTCAGCAATTATACTGAAATTATAGATGTAAGTTGTATTGTGTAGCGAAAATAACGAAGATTTAAAGAAATCTTGGGTTGTAAATTATTTTAGGCGGTCTGCCTTTTCCAATCGCCTTATTCAAGTTATAGTTTAACATGATTTCATGTGAACCTGAATTTGCCAATTTTATTTGCGATAAAGAAACGTCGTAACTGTAAAACACTCGTGTCTTTTCATTCAAGTGAAGCCCACCAATGATTGCTAAAGCATCTATTGTTGCTCGGCTGTATCCTCTAAACGATGTGCCAAATGTTATATTGTCGTTGTAAGTAAATAATGTAGAAAAATCTATTTGCGTTTGAATGATATCCGTTTTTACAAAGACAGAAGGATGCAGCATTAAAGAGCGATTTAACTCGAAATGCCCAGAAGCTGTGAAGAAAAAACTACGTATTGGTCGAATGGTGAAGTCTGTAAATTCAATAGGTTGTGCTATAATATCTCTCGTAGAAATACCTATTTCCAATTGTTCACTTTTATAATAAATACCAAATTCAAAAGTTGGGGCTAAAGCAGCAACTTGACCAATGGGTAAAAAATTGTCTCTATGGTTGATGGTTGAACCGTCAATATAATCGCCTTCGGGCGTTCTCATTCTTGAACCGTCTAGTGTTTTTTGTAGTACGCCGCCACTTATGCCAACCGCTAAAATGCCATTATTGAGCATTAGCTGGTAATTATAGGCTGCACGCATTGCTAAATTTCGTTCCAAGCCAAGTTCATCATTTTCTAAAGAAAAACCTAAACCACTACTCAAAAAGTAAAGGGGCGCATGAAGGTTAAAATGTTGCCCTATTGGGCTGCCCTCCAGATTAACCCACTGCCTTCTGAAAATGCCTGTTGTGCTTAAAGAATTATCCAAACCTGCATAGGCAGGGTTGTATGCCATGCGGTTGAACATATAAAGCGAGTATTGCGATGGCTGCTGTGCCCAAGCGCATTGGCAAACAACGAATACTATGAATAATGTAATTCCTTTTTTAAGCATAACCTTTAGGTTTAAGTTTTCATGCGCTCCAGTGCTGCTGCTACGGAAGTAAGTGGCTGCTGGCAAGCATAGTTTTTGCAAATATATACGAGAGCTTCAGGTGCTGCTGGTTTTCCAGCTAGTAGAGCATAGTTGTCCGTTGGTTCTTGAGTCGCCATTATCACTTTATTAGGTAGAAAATAGCGTTGCAGATTTTCTGCCTTTTCAAAAGCATTTTGTCCAACAATGGCTATTTCATTAACGCCATAAATTTCGTTAAGGTATCCCTTTGCCCATCTCGAAAAAGAGGTTGGATATTTTTGAACAGAGGTTTGTAAACGCAGCAACATTTCGGTTGCTAGTGAACGATAATTTGGCTTATCTAGCAATATTGCTAACTGTTGCAAATTTTGTACCATCGTAGAATTGCCAGATGGTTGTGCCCCATCGTATAAGTCCTTTTTACGCAATATAATATCTTGCTGCCTTGTGGAAGTAAAATAAAACATTTTACTTTCTTCATCAAAAAATTGTTCGAGCACCAAAGTACAATAGACATCTGCTTTTTGCAAATATTGAAAATCAAAAGTAATAGTGTACACTTCAAGTAATGCGGCTATCAAAAAAGCATAGTCATTTAGAAAAGCATCATATTGTGCTTGACCATTTTTGTAAGTATGATATAAAGTGATACCATCTGGCTGAACCATTTTTTCTAATACAAAATGAATATTTTGAACCGCTATCTCTTTGTATGCACTTTCGCCCGTAGCCGTATATGCTTGCGCAAATGCACTACACATCAGTGCGTTCCAATCAAGCAGTATTTTATCGTCCAATCCTGGATGAGTGCGTTGGTCTCTTATTTCAAAAAGTTGTTGCCTATTTTGTGCTAGTTTTTGCTTGAGCGCAATAACATCCATTTCTTTAGCTTTTGCAAAGGCTTCATAAGGCTCAGCTCGCCAAAGAATATTTACTTCTTCCCAATTTCCGTGTTCGGTTACGCTATAAAATTCGTTGAATAGTAATGCGTCTTGTCCTAGAATAGTATCGATTTCTTTTTTCTTCCAAATGTAGTACTTGCCTTCTACTCCTTCAGAATCAGCATCTTGTGCCGAGTAAAAGCCACCTTCAACACTCATCATTTCACGTTGAATAAATTGTAGCGTCTCGTCAATCGTTTCCTTGTAAATGCTATCCTGTGTCAACTTATAAGCATCCGCAATAACTGTGATAAGGAGTGCATTATCATACAGCATTTTTTCAAAATGAGGTACAAGCCATTCTTTATCTACGGTGTATCGAGCGAAACCGCCGCCAATTTGGTCATAAATACCGCCTTGAATCATCCGTTTCAATGAAAAATCAACGTGTTTTAATGCTTCTTTTTCATCAGTGAAATAGTAGTAATCCAATAAGTAGTGCAGCGACATCGTGCTTGGAAATTTTGGTGCGCCACCAAAACCGCCATGTTGACTATCAAATCGCTTTTTCATATTAGCAAAAAATTGATGCGCCAAATCCTTTGAAAATACTTGTTCTGCCCCTACTCCTTCCAACACATTTTCCACTAAACCATCGTCTGCATTGCGAATCATTTGCATCAATTGATTGGCTTGACTTTCCACTAAATCTCTGCGTTCATTGAAATTTTGTGTGATTCTCTTCAACACCTCCATCCAAGAAGGGCGATTGTAGGCTTGCTTAGGTGGGTAATAAGTGCCTGCAAAAAATGGGCGACCATCAGGAGTTAAAAAGCAGTTAAGCGGCCAACCACAGCCACTACCACTAATGAATTGGCAGGCTTCCATGTAGATTTGATCCACATCGGGGCGTTCTTCTCTATCTACTTTTATATTGATAAAATGCTCATTCATGTAAGCAGCCACTTGCTCATTTTCAAAACTTTCGCGTTCCATCACATGACACCAGTGGCAAGTAGAGTAACCAATACTTACCAAAATGGGCTTATCCTCAGTTTTGGCGCGTTCAAGAGCCTCTTCTTTCCAAGCATACCAATCCACTGGATTGTGTGCATGTTGCAACAAATATGGACTTGTTTCGTGTTGTAAACGATTCAAAATATATCAATTTTGAATGTATAACCAAATTTTTACAAAGAAGGTTTTTGGAATCAACTAAATGATATCGTCCGATTTCCTTTCCAAACAGGTAAAGAAGCAAGTTTTAGTGCTATAAAGTTACTAAAATCCTTATTATTGTCCTCAGATAAATCAATCAAAATATGAAATACTTTTTTCTTGTTGTTATCATTTTACTTAATGCTTGCCAAGCAGCTAATGTACAAAAAGTTAATTTAAGTAACCCTCCAGCAGAAGGATTTAATACTGCTAATTCCGACGAAAAGGCTATTGAAATTGCAGACCAAGTGATGGAAGCCATGGGTGGTCGCACCAACTGGGACGCTACGCGCTACATTAAATGGACATTTTTTGGTCGTCGTAATTTGCTTTGGGATAAAAAAGAAGGCAATGTTATGGTTGACATTCCCTCAGATAGCCTTGTTATATATATCAATTTGTTCGATGAAAATAAGATAGCTCTATCAAAAGCGAATGAAGCCATTACACAACAAGATAGTCTTGTAAAATATGCTGCTAAAGCAAAAAGCATTTGGATTAATGACGCCTATTGGTTGGTGATGCCTTTTAAATTGAAGGATTCTGGCGTTACCTTAAAATATCTAAGCCAAGAAAAAACAGATGATGGAATAGATGCTGATGTGTTGCAACTCACATTCGAGCAGGTCGGCGATACACCAAACAATAAATACTTAGTGTATGTGGATCAAAAAGATAAGTTGGTAAAACAATGGGATTTCTACCGAAATGCAACTGATTCTATTCCAGCGTTTTCCACGCCATGGACGGATTATCAAACCTATGGCAATATCCTACTTTCTAGTGGAAGAGGACAAAGAGGGCTCAGCAACATAGCGGTTTTTGACGCTTTGCCTGATTCATTGGCGACATTGCCACTTTTTGGTCAATAACACTTAGCCATCGGTATAATTTCCTTTTTTAAGCATCACATGATAATAAAAGTTCGTTCCTTTGCACATTAAATTCAGACATGCTAAATCTTTAGAGGGTTTAGCATGTCAATATTGCGCACTCAATATAAACCACGAAGTAAAAGCTAAAACATTACTCAATAATATTATGCCATCTATTTCTTTAAGAGGACAACAAGTGCCACTTTCGCCATTTAGAAAATTAGTGCGATTGGCAGATGCTGCAAAAGCAATGGGAAAAGAGGTCTATCACCTCAATATTGGTCAACCTGATATTTTGACGCCACCTGCCGCTATTGCCGCTTTTCAAAAAAAGGATATTCAGATTCTGGAATATAGCGATGCCATAGGAATAGCCAGTTACAGAAAAAAACTGACGCAATATTACCAATCATTTGATATTGATGTTACTGCCAATGATATTTTGATTACCACAGGAGGGTCAGAAGGATTGCAATTCTTGATGTATGCCTGCTTCAACAGGGGGGACGAAGTGATTATACCCGAACCCTTCTATGCCAATTACAACGGTTTTGCCCAAATAGCAGACGTGGTCATCAAGCCAATTACTTGTGCCATTGAAACAGGTTTCGCTTTGCCTTCTATCGAAGACTTTGAGCGCAAAATAACGCCTAATACAAAAGCCATTCTTATCACTAACCCAAATAATCCAACTGGTTGCTTTTACGACAAAGAAATTCTAATGCAACTAGGTGCATTGGCAAAACAATATGACCTGTATTTAATTGCTGATGAGGTATATAGAGAATTTTGCTACGATAGTCAGGATTTCTATTCTGTTCTAAATCTGAAAGGTTTAGAAGAACACGTTGTCGTGGTAGATTCTATTTCTAAGCGATTTAGTGCTTGCGGCGCAAGAGTAGGTGCAGTAGTCACTAGAAATGAGCAACTAAAAACTTCAGTTGAAAAATATGCTCGTCTTCGTTTAAGTCCTCCTGGTCTTGGTCAAATGTTGGCAGAGGAAATGATTGATGGAATGTATGACTATTTGATGCAAACCAAAGCGGAATACAATCGTCGAAGAATGACCGTGTTTAACAGATTACAACGCATGGAAGATGTAGTAAGCTATCTGCCGGGCGGTGCATTTTACTGCTTTGCTAAATTCCCTATTGAAGATGCCGACCATTTTTGCGAATGGCTGCTCACTGATTTTGATTATAATGGAGCTACGCTGATGCTTTCGCCTGGTGCCGGATTTTATGCTACTCCTGGATTAGGTAAAGACGAAGTTCGCATGGCTTATATATTGAATACCAGCAAGTTAGAAAAAGCAATGGATTGTTTAGAACAAGCCTTAAAGGTATATCCTCACAAGGTTCAACTACCGATGGAAGCGAGATTCGCTTGATGATTCTACTTCTTAATTCCCATGCTGTTAGTGCTACTAAACAGTAGTATTGCCAGCATGGGAAACCTCACTTATTACTTATTGCGAAGATTTCTAAATAGTTGAAAATTACAAAAATATAAAAGGATATGACCTTAAACAAGAATTGCCAACCAATTTGACTTGATTAGCAACTTGTTGACCTACTAGGACTCGAACCTAGAATGACTGAACCAAAATCAGATGTGTTACCAATTACACCATAGGTCATTTTCCTTAACGGAATGCAAATATACAATGAGTTTTGATTATTGTAAATAGTTGACGCAAATATTTTTTCATTTTTTTGTCAAAGCTATTTCTCATTGAATTTACTGTTATAAAACAGAAATTGGCGTTTTTAGTTCCATCAGTTTCTGATAAATAACTTCCTCATGCAAAATATCGTAAAGATATTCGTGATATTCTGGAAAAGAAGGTAAGTCATTATGACCACCACCTTGAATAGGAAGCAATAAACAACGGTCAGGAATTAAGGCTTGTAGCATTTTTGATTGTTTGAAAGAGATAAGTCTATCGCGAGTGCCATGTAAGATAAAGACTGGGCAAGATACTTTTTTCAAAAATCTATCTGTTCTCATTTGGTAGCGCAGTAGCCATTTAATCGGCATCCAAAAGCCATATTGTTTAACTTGATAAAAAAAACTGTAATAGGGCGAGTCCAAAATCAGCATTTTAGGATTATTCCACGAGGCAATTCTAGCACCAATACCGCTGCCCATAGAGCGACCATATACCACAATTTGCTGCTCGGGATACTGCTGCATTAACCATTTATAAACAATTTGAGCGTCATTGTACAAAGTAGCTTCTGTGCGTTTGCCTGAACTTTTTCCAAAACCTCTGTAATCAATCATAAAAAAATTATAGCCCTTGCCAATGAAATCCCTCGCAAATTTTCCCCAACCTTTTATACTGCGCGAATTGCCTTTGAAATAGCAAATTACCCCTTTAGCGTTCGGGACTTTAAAATGTATGCCATTGATATTACCACCATCTTCCATATCAAAGTTAACTTCCTCAAAGGGAAACGGATAGTTGTACTGAAAATGTTTGGGCAACACTTCAGGGCGAAAGAAAAAGTAGTGTTGAAAAACATAAAAAATAACGCATAGTCCAACATAAATTAGGACAAATACAAAAAATGAAAAAGATAAAAAGGTTAACGTAAAAACACTTGACATAAACTATTTTAGTTACAAAACAAAGTTGCAAAAAAATGGTCGAGAATAAAAATTTCCTTCCGCCTATCTCTACAATTATCTAGTTTTGCTTTGTAAAAAATTAATAAACAATGAATGTTAAAGATGAACTGATTGCCAGAAGTGGCGGTGTTTGCGAATTGACAGGCAAAGAGAACAACTTGGCAGTTTACTTGATAGCGCCTAAAACAACAGAAACTTTGGAGCATTGCGTATTAGTTTGCGCTGATTACTTAGAGCAATTAGAAGGACAAGCAGAATTAGATGTTAATTTGTGGCGTTGCCTAAGCGACAGCATGTGGAATACTCAACCACCTGTGCAGGTTGTGGTTTGGCGATTGCTCCACCGTTTGCAGAATGAAGATTGGGCAAAGGATTTATTGGACAGTATGTATCTGGATGAGGAAACACTTGCTTGGGCGCAGTTAGCTACACAAGTGGCTACCGCGCATATGGATAGCAATGGCAATGTGCTTCAAAATGGCGATACCGTTACATTAACTAAAGATTTGAATGTGAAAGGAGCAAATTTTACAGCTAAACGAGGTACTGCCGTTCGGAAAATTATGCTCGTAGAGAATGCCCCCACGCAAATCGAAGGAAAGGTGAATGACCAAAGAATCGTTATCTTAACTAAATTCGTAAAAAAGGTTTAGCTCAAATAAATAGATGTACTCAACCCCAACAGATTTAGTACATCTAACTTAACTTATTAGACTATTAGACTGCTGCACGTCCTTTGCCACGTACTTGACCAATGATTTCATGTAAATCATCGTCTTTGACCTCCTTTCTAAGGTCGGCTATCTCTAAAAAAAGTTCATAAACGCGGTCTAGTTCATCTTTAGTCAAGTCGTAACCGATATTTTTTGCACGATAGGCAATAGCTGACCTGCCACTACGCGCCGTTAGCACAATTTTGGAATGGTCAACCCCTACTTCTTCTGGGTCAATAATTTCATAAGTTTCGCGATGCTTGATTACCCCGTCTTGGTGAATACCAGAGGAATGAGCAAAAGCATTTGCACCAACGATGGCTTTATTCGGTTGCACAGGCATACCCATTCTATCTGAAACTAAAGCACTGATTGGGTTGAGCATTCTCGTATTAATATCGGTGTAAAAACCTAAGGAGCTGTGTTGACGCATAATCATCACTACCTCTTCTAAAGCAGTATTACCAGCTCGCTCACCAATACCATTAATCGTACATTCAATTTGTCTTGCACCATTTTGAATACCTGCGATAGAATTGGCGGTAGCCATACCTAAATCATTATGACAGTGCGTAGAAATTACTACCTTGTGAATGCCTTTTACATTTTCTACGAGATATCGAATTTTTGCGCCGTATTCATCGGGCATACAGTAGCCTGTGGTATCTGGAATGTTTAATACCGTTGCACCTGCTGCGACGACTGCTTCAAGCACCCTTGCTAAATATTCGTTGTCTGTCCTGCCAGCATCTTCCGCATAAAACTCTACATCTTCCACGAACTTCTTAGCAAATTTTACAGCTTTCACTGCTCTTTCAATAATCTCCTCAGCATTAGAACGAAATTTATGTTGAATATGCGTAGGGGAAGTACCAATACCTGTATGTATTCTTGGTCGTTTTGCATGTTTCAACGCTTCAGCAGCACGCTGAATATCTGCCTCCACAGCCCTAGAAAGCCCACATACTACCGATGTTTTAACTGCTTTAGCAATAGCTTCAACAGCACGAAAATCACCAGGACTGGAAATAGGAAAACCCGCTTCAATAATGTCCACTCCAAGTCGCTCTAGTTCAAGTGCGATTTCTATTTTTTGCTTTGCATCCAGTTTACAACCAGGCACTTGCTCCCCGTCGCGAAGTGTAGTATCAAATATAAATATTTTTGTTTCAGCCATTTTTTTAGTTAGGATTTTCAAAAAAGATATTAAGTTTGCTAGAATCAAATGTATCCTACCGCAACTGCTTATTAAAACTAATTACACACTATTAATACAATCTTGCAGCTGCGTAGGTTCACATCCAAACAGTTGGTTATCAATATTATAATAAACAAAAAATTACAATGCCAAAACAAAAGACAGACGACTTAGTTCAGCTCATTAAATCACTCACCCGCTCAGAAAAACGACATTTCAGAATTTTTGTTCGTCGAAACCAATCTTCGACTGATATTCTTTTTTTGCAACTCTTTGATTTCTTAGACAAACATCAAGAATACGACGAAGATAAAATCCTCAAAAAACTACCAGAAATTAAGAAAAGGCAGCTATCCAATTTGAAAGCTCATCTTTATAAACAACTATTAATCAGCTTGCGCCTGTTGAATAAAAACCATGATTTAACCATTGAACTTCGCGAATATATTGACTATGCAAGAGTGCTTTATAACAAAGGTCTTTACAGACAAAGCCTTGACGTTTTGGATAAAACTAAGGCAAAAGCACTAAGTACCAATCAAAATATATTGGCATTGGAAATTGTAGAAATCGAGAAACATATTGAAAGTCAATATATTACAAGAAGTATAGAAACTCGAGCGGATGAACTATCAAAGGAAAGCACTCAAATCTACCAAAGTTTGGCACTAGAAAATGAGTATTCTAATTTAGCACTTCAACTTTATGGACTATACCTAAAAACAGGATACGTCCGCAATGAAAAAGACTATTTAATGGTCAAAGACTTTTTCCAATCCAAATTACCTAAACCTGTAAATCGAAAGCTCAATTTTTTTGAAAAAGTACACTATTGCCAAGCACACTTATGGTATTATCATACTATACAAGATTTTCCAATGTGCTATCGCTATGCACAACGCTGGGTAGATGCTTTTCAAGAGGACGCACAAATGATGGAATTTGAAACGCCATTGTACCTAAAATCACTTCACAACTTACTAGGCACACTATTCAACTTATGGCATTATGAGCGTTTTATGGATACCCTAAAAAAGTTTGAAGCCGCCAAGACCATTTTACCACTAGAACAAGTCATTAATATTGAGAGCTTGTATTATTTATATTACTACACGCATCAAATTAATAAACACTACATGCAAGGCACTTATAATGAAGGTATTAGCTTAGTGCCAGAGTTAATGGATATTATAGAATCAGAGCAATATAATTGGGATGACCACCGAATTATGCTGTTTTACTATAAAATTGCTTGCCTATACTTTGGCAGCAACAACAACGGTAAGGCGATTGATTACCTCAATTTAATTATCAATCAAAAAAATCCAGACTATCGGCAGGATATTCAAAGTTTTGCTAGAATATTGAGCCTTATCGCACATTTTGAACTTGGCAATGAACGCTTGGTGGAGTACCAAATTAAATCCGTATATCGCTTTTTGGGTAAAATGAAAGACCTACACAAAGTGCAACAAGAGATATTCCGCTTTTTGCGTAGAACGCCTAAAATGCGTGCCAATCAACTCAAACAAGAATTTATAGACTTAAAAATTAAGCTAGAAGAAATCAAACAGAAACCCTACGAAGGTCGCCCATTTTTATATTTAGACATCATTTCTTGGTTGGAGGCTAAAATAGAAAACAAAAGCGTGCAAGAAATCGTGCGCGAAAAATTCTTGAAAAGCAGAACAAATAAAACTGATTTAAAATGATTTATACCAATGGAGTAGTATTAAGTTTATTTCAGTGAAAGACCTAGTGTGTGTTTATCATCTGATTCTAAAATTAAGACTACTCACATTTGAGTATTTGATTTACTAGACTTCTTGCGAAAGTAATTTTTTCTCCTCAACTCAACCTAAGTCCTTTTTAATTTTATCCTACATGAAAAAAAGAAAGGCTAAAGGACTTTCGAAGGAAGTTTAGTATTTTTTTTGTAGATTTATATTAAATCAATGTCCTACCTTAACCCCCTAGCCTTCAGATTACGCCTATAAATCTCGGCATTTTGATTGTGCTGTGCTAAGGTTTGTGCAAAGTTATGATAACCAGAACCATCGCCTTTTGCACAAAAATAGTAATATTCGTGCTGTTCGTGATTCAGCACGGCATCAATACTCGATATGGATGCCATACTGATTGGTCCAGGAGGCAAGCCAGCATACATATAAGTATTGTAAGGCGAATCGAATTTAGTGTGATAATGCGTAACGCGCTTCGTAGTGAAATCGCGCCGAGCAAAAACAGCAGTAGGGTCAGCCTGCAAAGGCATATTCACCTTCAAGCGATTCAA
>CALDYY010000138.1 GCA_937944245.1 uncultured Saprospiraceae bacterium
TAAAAATGAAGTCCTGCGCCATACACCCAACCTGTTCTGCCGTCTTTGGTTTGTATTTTGAGCCAAGGTTCGTCTGTGACGAGATTATTTCCCCAATCAATTTTTTGCGTTTTCTCCGTCATCTCGCCAAAGAAAAATACCTCTTCATGCAAATTGAGTTTTTGTATAATCGTGCCAACTAAGTTAGGCTGTTCTCTCATATTAACATTCTCTATGATTACATATAAGACTGTTCGCGCTTTTGGATTAGTGATTGGTAGTGGTTCTGATAGTATTTTTTTTATGGTATCCTGCGATGCTATTGTTGGGGTTAGAGCTTCTTCTGCTAATGCTTCCATCTTACTTTTACTAGTGGATTCGCACTTGGGAATCATCAGAAAAATAAATCCTAAAAAAAATATTCCTGCAATTATCATTTCTACTTTGGGCAATAGCCCTTGAGATTTTTTAGTTTTTGTCATTTGACCACGTTACTTTTGTGCTACTTTTTTTGATTCAAACATTTTTGCTTTATTCAATGCCTATAAATTGAACGAATTATTATACAGAATTGCTATTACAAAAATATCAAATGTTGGTGCAGTAACCGCAAAAAATTTAATTAGCTATTGTGGAAGTGCTAAAGGTGTATTTGAGGCAAAACGCAAGGATTTACTCCGTGTGCCTGGCGTAGGAGAACAAACTGCCAACGCTGTCTTGGATAATGGTGCTGTACTGACAATAGCGGAAAAAGAGTTGAATTTTATTGAAAAATATGCTGTAAACGTTCTGTTTTATAAGGACGAAGCCTATCCAAGCCGCTTGAAAGAACACTATGATTGCCCACTCATTTTATACTACAAAGGGACGCAAAATCTAAACGACATACGCACAGTAGGTGTGGTAGGCACAAGAAAACCTACCGTTCATGGCACAACTATTTGTGAAGATTTAGTAGCTGGGTTAAAACCTTACAACATATGTATTATCAGTGGTTTAGCTTACGGAGTGGACATTACTGCACATAAAAAATGCCTTGACGTAGGTGTGCCTACTATTGGTGTGATGGGAGCTGGACTGGGACATATTTATCCTGCACAACACAAGGATATTGCAGAACGTATGACCTCAAATGGAGGTTTGCTGACCGAATACACCCACCATCAAGCACCTGATAGAGAACATTTTCCAGCGCGTAACCGAATTATTGCTGCACTTTGCGATGCGCTAATCGTTATAGAAACTGCTGTAAAAGGAGGTTCTATGATTACAGCGGATAGAGCTACGGAATACAACAAAGATATTTTCGCCATACCTGGACGACCGAAAGACAATTTATCTAGCGGTTGTAACTTACTCATAAAAACCAATCGTGCCATGCTTATCGAATCGGCAGAAGACATAGCAAAAGCAATGAGTTGGGATAAGTTATCCTCCAGTCAGCCAATTCAAAAACAACTCTTTGTAGAACTTTCCCCCGAAGAAGAACAAGTTGTTAAGTTGTTGAGTGGTAAAGAAGCCATGAGCATTGATGTACTAAGCTATCAAGCAAAAATGAATGCCAGTGTTTTAGCTTCTGCTATTTTAACTCTAGAATTAAAAGGCTTAATCAAGGGGTTGCCGGGCAAGCAATATATTTTAATAAATTAAATAGTATTAAATCACTGTCTTACCCTATTCAAATAAAGTTTTATGCAAAAATTGAGTTTTCTTCTTTTAGCAGTCCTATTATTAATATCTTGCAAATATATTCCTGCTACTTCAGTGGAGACGGAACAAAGCCCTACAAAACGACCTAAAAATGTAATACTTCTTATCGGCGATGGTATGGGCATTAGTCAAATTACAGCCGCCATGTACCAAAACAACAATAAAACACAACTGGAAAGATACCCAGTTATTGGATTACATAAATCTTTGATTGCAAATGACTTCGGTGTTATGCCTTCCAGTGGAGCTACTGCTTTTGCAGCGGGCATTAATGCGAATAATTATTTTTCTAGCTCCAATGTGGATACATTAACACGACTTACCGTAATAGAAGAAGCCAAAGAAAAAGGGCTTGCCGTAGGTATTGTTACTGCATCCAGTTTGACAGGTGCTACATCGGCTGCTTTTGTGAGCCATTTGGCTTACAACCAAACGCCTGAAGTTATTGCTACCTTTCTTGCAGCGAATCCATTAGACTATTTTGTAGGCGGTGGCAAAAAATACTTCGAGCAGCGCGAAGACGGGAGAAATATAATTCAGGAAATGAAAGCCAAAGGCTGTCAGATTACTGATTTTTCAGTCCTCAATTTTGAGAAGGTTACCATCAACCCAAATGAATGTTTTGGTTACTTTACAGCCGACGATACCCCACCAAGCAAGGTGGAAGGTCGCAACTATTTTATTTCAGCAGCAATAAAAGGGATGAATTTTTTACAAGAATGTACAGCTAAAAAAGGCTTTTTCTTTGTCATTGAAAATGAGCAAATTAGTTGGGCAGGCAAAGCCAATGATGCTGATTATATGTTGCAAGAAGCACTTGAATTTGATGAAACTGTTGGTAGGGTATTAGATTGGGCAACGCAAAATAAAGAAACCTTAGTTATCATCACTGCCAACCATGAAGCAGGTGGTTACTCCATGAGTCCTATATCAACACCAGATTCTATCAAATCTAAATTTACTTCCAACTATTACACCGCTACAATGATTCCTGTTTTTGCTTTTGGACCAGGTGCAGAACTTTTTAGTGGCGTTTACGACAACACAGCTATTTATCATAAAATAAGAGCAGCATTAGCCTTTAAGTAAAAGAATAATTGGTACTTTATTTAGATAAAAATTAGCGGAATTCAAAGTGTTTTAAATTCCGCTACCTTTTTTATTTTAAGCTCAATCGCTCTTTTTCTACGCTTTTCAGTTGATTAAGATAAGTTACTAAATCAACCAATTCCGTTTCTGACATAATAGTATGCAAACCAGCAGTCATCAGCGATTGCGTCATGGCTTCTTTGGAAGCGATATTGTTGTTATCAATTAAATGGTCTATGCCACCCATCACTCGGATAGTGGTGGTAGATTCCGTTTGGCTAGCGATGTAGCCATTGTAAACATTGCCATCTTTAGTTTTTATCAAATAGCCCTCGTAACCAAAGTTAATGCCCGCACTTGGATAAAATATGGATTCATAAAGGGCTTGTTTGGAGAGTTTAGTCCCTATTTCTGATAAATTCGGTCCAAACTCAATTCCCTCCCGATTCACTTGATGACAAGTGGCGCAGTAGGTTTTAAATACATATTGCCCCGCCACTGCATCTCCCTCTCGATTGACTAATTCTTTAATAGGCGACAGTTTTTGAGTGGCTTTATCCTTTTGCAATATCTTCATACCCGCCTCCTTTACCTCTGGCGCCCAAGCATTAATCAACTTCAAAGCTACAATAGGTTTTAATGCTTCATCCAACTGATTGTTATTAATTAGCTCGACCATGCTAAATGAGCCTTCCCAGTTACCTGCCACGCTTGCTGCTGCGGTCTGACGAAGAGAAAGTGGCAAGTTCTTTTGGTTCATCATGTGCATTAAGAACTGGTTAGCATCTTTATTACCTACCTTTCCGATTGTTTCTAAAAAATTAGTTTTTTGTTCTGCCGATAACTGCTCAAACAACTTGTAAAGCGCAGTTTGCCCATTAGTAGCGATTAATGTTTTAGCAGCACCATATTTCATGTCTTTATCTTCTTCTAAAAGTAACATCTTTAGCAACGCAGGTGCTTGGTTACTTAACTTCATGCTCGTGATGGCATCCAACCATTCTGGTGTTCCTTCAATCGTTGGCAATAAGGCTTCCACCAATGCCTTTCCTTGTTTAGATTGCTGATAAAAATTAGGACTTAAATTACTTAACGCATAGGCATTAATGAGCTTTTGTTGCGGACGATTACCTGTTAATAACGGTGCTAAATAGTTGTCTTTGTTAACTTTTGGCTGAAAATGTAATGCTCTAAAAAACTGAGCAATTTGCTTTTCGTTGAGTTGCTCATCTTTCAATATTTCAGCAATTAATGAAAGTGTTGCAGGCGTACGCATTCGCCAAACAATAGCTCGATTAGTAGGTGTATTCCATTGGTTGCCTACTTTTGCTTTCCAAGCATTAAAGCACTTAGTAGCATTCAAATCTGCACCAATACCTAATGCTTCTAAATACCATCTATCTTGTCCGTCGTATTGATTTGCTAGCGTTGCCCAAATTTCTGCTGCTTCATCAGTGGTTTGATAGCGTAGTGCCAGTGCCACTTCTCTTCTAATTTGTGGATTTTCATGCGTAGCCATTGGTTGAAGATGAGCTAGTAAATTAGATTCATCCAAATATTGAGCAGCGCGAATAGCAGCAAGTTGAATATTTAAGTCTTTATCTTGTAATCCTTTTTGAATGTATGCTTTATTCATGTGAGCTAATAACCAAAACGCTCTAGCGCGCAAATGCGGTTCGCCGTTTTCGTAAAGTGCCAAAAGTGCGTTTTCTGCTGTCGCTCCCATGTCATGTAATGCCGTCCAAGCTAGGTAACGAGTGGCTTGATTTGGACTTTGCAACGCTTGAACTGCTGATTCAGGAGTAGAAACATCAAACGCAGGTACTTTGTAATTTCCCTTTTTAGGAGCAATGCGATAGATGCGTCCTCGCTGCACATCTCCCATTTTATGTCCGCCTACGCCTGGGTCGTACCAGTCTGCAACAAAAACAGAACCATCGGGCGCAACACACACATCGGAAGGTCTAAACCATTGGTCTTTACTTTTGAGAAGATTTATGATTTCTGCCTTATAGCCAGCGCCATCAGGAGCGGCAACATAGGAGCGAACAACTTGATGACCTGGTTCGCAATGCAGCATTTGTCTTTGAAAAATACTGGGCAGTACATTTCCCTCATACACGGCGATACCTGTGGGCGAGCCAGACCCTGTTTGTAACAAATTCGGTACAACGCCAGGGTCGTTCAAATGCCAATGGCGCATCGGGATAGAATCGTGCATAGTAATGCGACGTGTCCTCCAACCAGCACCTGTCATTTCGTCAGTGTAACCATAATTTCCATATTGCATCACATAATTGATGCGCGTTCCGCGATTGCCGTCATCATCATTATCTGATTGCCAAAGTGCACCATAACTATCCACCGCAATTTCAAATGGATTTCTAAAATTATGTCCCAACACCTCTAATCCACTGCCATCCATCTCACAGCGCAACGCCAGCCCTTGACGATATACACCATCATTGGTATTGATGAAATTACCCAAACGGTCTTTGATAAATTGTCCATTTTTATCAGCAATTTGCTTGCCCTCGTTACCCATATTAAAATAGAGTCGTCCGTCTGGTCCAAACACCATTGCATGAACCGCATGGTCGTGCTGGTCACCACTGATATTTGAAAAAAGCACTTCTCTTTGGTCGGGTGTATCATCGCCATTACTATCTGTGAAAATAATCACCTCAGGACTATGCGAAACAATAATTTTGTTGCCTAGAATAGCAATACCGAGTGCTGCATTAATATCCTCACCCTCATAAAAGATTTTCTTCTGGTCGGCAACGCCATCGCCATTGGTATCCTCTAGAATGACAATTCTATCGCCTGTCTTTCGATAAGGATTATCTGGATTGTGCTGATTGCGGTAGTTTTGTGCCTCAATCATCCATATGCGCCCCTTTGCGTCTATGTCCATGTTAGTTGGATTGCTTATCATCGGTTCACTGGCAAATAGCTGAACCTCAAGCCCTTCGTAAACTTCCATACTCGCAAGTGCGTGTTCAGGCAGTTGTTGTTGTTCTGAAGAAAGTTGCTCAAATGAAACATTTGTTTTCGTACAAGCATTTAAAAACAAAAATGCTAGTAGCATAATTAAAAAGTGGTTGTATTTCATTTTGCTTTGTTTTTACAGTTTTACAAAAATTGTTGAATCAGTTAATTGTTTAACATTTCGATTGCATCATAATTAATTCAACACCTCGACAATTAATCTCTATACTTCTTAAAAATAGTCCTTACCAATCATCTGTCCTGAATGGAGTTGCAGGTAAACCTTGTTGGTTGTACAAATTCGCTTGATGAGGATTATCTGCCCAAGCATAACGCACTGCTACTGGATTTTTTACTTCATCACTCCAAACAATAATTTCATTGCCTTCAATTTTAGCATTTGCCCAGACAAACTTTTTATCGTCCCCTGCAATAGCAAATTCTTTCAAATCGCTACCTTTTACAGATAATGTTCCACCTACTGCTTCAAACTGTAGCCTAATTTTATTTCCTTCTATTTTCATGGATTGATATACTGGTCCATTGTGCACGAGATTTTGCTCTCCGTAAGCTAATTTTCGCGCTCCCAGAGCAAGACGATAGCCTACATCGTGCTTATTGCGCGGGTGAATGTCATTAGCATCGCCAATGTCAATAATGACGGCTTGTGCGGTATTGGGTAGTACAAGGGTTTTCATTTGCGATTCTCGCAGCATTGCCCAATTGCTAGCGCTAGGTTGACTTTTTACCGCCATATAATTGGCGAGTTGTACATACAAAAATGGGAAATCACCCACGCCCCAGCGTTTTCTCCAATCTTGAATCATAGTAGCAAATAAATCTCGATATACAAAAGCATCTTCTGCACCAGCATTCGATTCTCCTTGATACCATATGACTCCCTTAATAGGAAAATTCAAAATAGGATAAATCATTTTGTTATAAATAATGACGGGTTCTTGATTGGATGCTACACCAGTGTTGAGCTTAATGACTCCTAATTTATATTTCCACGTACCTGCTAAAGAAATTTTCTGCTGATTGGTTTGAGCGTACATTTCTTCAGAATCGCCATAAAATCCACCGCCACCGCCTGTATCTTCGACACGCACGGCAATGACATTTGCCCCTGCTTTTAGCAATGACTTAGGCACTTGATAAATTCTTTCCCTACTATATTGGTTGGTCTCACCAATAAGTTGTCCATTAAAGTAAGTCTTATCATTATCATCAATCTTACTTAAGTGAAGCATAATATCTTTTTCTATGTCATCTGCGGAAAGTTCAATGGTTTTTCTGAACCAAACGATACCATCCACACCTTCTAAGCCCTGATTTTCCCACAAGCTAGGCGCATTTATGTTTTTCCATTGGCTATCATCTAGTTCTGGTACAGCCCATAGTGCATTGCCATTCACTAACCCAGCATCCTGTTTAGGAAGTTTTCCAAATTTTGCTTCGAATGCAGCCATTTTTGCTTTTGCCACTTTATCGCTCTTTTTTTGTGCTGCCTTCGCTGTTTTAGGAAAATTTTCGTAACCTAAACTTTCCGCACTCATCCAAGGCTCAATGCGACTACCTCCCCATGAGGTGTTCAGCAAACCAATTGGCACATCGTGATGTTGGCGAATGGACTTTGCAAACTGATAACCCACAGCCGTAAATTTACCCACTGTTTCCGGCGAAGTTACTTCCCAACTACTGCCTTCCAACTTTTCCGTAGGAACAATGCTAGTATTACGTGCTACTTTAAAATGACGTATTTGCTGGTCTTTAGCATTCATCATTTCATTTTGTGCAAACATAGAATTATCTACTGTCCACTCCATATTTGACTGCCCAGAGCAAACCCAAACATCGCCGAACAAAATATTATTCAGGGTTTTCTCTGACGCACCATCTGTTACAGTCATTTGGTAAGTACCTCCTGCTGGTGTCGGGGGCAGTTTGATTTGCCATTTCCCTGTTTTATCAGCTTTTGCTTGATAAGTATTATTTTTAAAAATAAGCGTTATAATTTTTCCTTTCGTTGACCAACCCCAGACGGGAATTTCGACATCACGTTGCAGAACCATGTTATTTGTGAATATGCCGGCAAGTTCAATTTGAGCAGCTAATGAATTTGTTAAGCACCAAAATATAAGTATCAAAATAAAATATGGCTTCATTTACTAGATTTAAGTTTAAAGTTGATACACAAAGATATAACAATATTTTTAGTAATTTATTTGATAAGCCAAAATAAACCAAAGTGGACAATGACAAAATCAGCGTAATTTTTATATCTTTATTGCGTCATAGAAACATCATTTTTATAATTTCGTATGAACTATTTGAAATAAGTTACCTAAACAAGTTATAACTAGAATGACAACCATTAGTCGTATTTTTCTTATCTTACTATTAGCTGGGGCTTGCAACAGTGCTGCTATTCAACAAGACAACTCATACGCCAATAGCCTCTTACAAAAACGCGATAGCTTAAATCAACTACAAACTACTCTAAAGGTTAAATTAGATTCAATGTGGACTTATGCTAATGAAAAGTTAGCGGAAATGTTACCTACAAATATGCCTGAGCAAGAACGCATTAATATGTTAGCCCTTAGAAATGCGCCACTTATTAGGATGTTTGAAGTATATGAAACTTTACCTGACTATATTCATAAATTGATTGATAGTGCCTACTATTTCGATAAGCAAATAGTACAGCAACTTGAAGAGATCGTAATACAACGCTCAGAAAACGAAGCTAAAATTGAAGATTTTTTGATAGAATTGAGTAGCAACAAGCAATTACAATCCACTTTTGATTACTGGAACAAGCAGTTTAATACCACTACTAACGATGAGTAAAAACGATTATCACGTTAAACGCTGGCTACTATCAGTTATGATAGTATTTAGAAAAAAATAAAATTAGGTAAAAAATGTATAGCATAAATTCTAATATATATCTACAAACAATTATTTTTGTGCTATTCAATAAATACACCACTTTAGTTTTACAAATAGGTACTCAAACAAATACAGCGCTACTAGTTTGTAAAAGATTTTTAGCTAGTTTATGAACCATTAACTTTTTCTCAGATGAAAAAATTTACATTATTCAAACATCAGTTACTCGCAGTTTTTGCGTTTTTCGCTTTGTTATTGTCTTCATGTAGTGAAGACAAACTCCCTGTTATTGATGATATTTCATCAAGCGCCATTCGACCCACAGAGCAATTCACAGCTAATTTAGCTTTGAAATGGAATGAGCTTTTTTTAGAAGTAGAACGCTTTTCAGAAGGCTATCGTCCACCAGTTTCCGCACGAGCAAGTGCTTATGTTAATTTAGCTGCTTACGAAGCAGCTTATCCTGGAATGCAGGACAAGTACAGATCATTTGGCAATTATTATGAAGGCTTGGATTTACCAGAATTTGCTTTCTTGGGAGATATTCATTATCCGACAGCTATTAACGCTGCTTATGAAACCTCATTGAGGCATTTTTTTCCAACAGCACCAGCTACCCAACTATTCAAAATTGTTGAATTAGCTAATTCCTTTAATGAGGAATACAAATCGCAACTACCTATTGAAGTTTTTGTTCGGTCGCGCAAGTTCGGACGTGAAGTAGCAGATGCTGTTTTCAAATGGTCTTCTACGGACGTGGAAGGACATAACGCTTACACTAGAAACAATGATGCAAGCTACATTCCACCAGCAGGAACTGGTAAATGGAAGCCCACATTTCCGGATTTCTCACCAGCACTCTTACCTCGCTGGGGTAGAGTAAGAACATTTGCAGCAGATACAAGAGATATAGTAGCTGATCCACTACCCTACTCTGACAGCCCTAGCTCTGAAATTTACCAGCAAGCCAAAAGGGTTGAACTATTAGTTAATGAGGTAAAGGCTAACAAAAAGCCTGAAGATCGTTGGATTGCCGATTTCTGGAGCGATGATTGCCCTATCTTAACATTCACGCCAGCAGGTCGTTGGGTTGCAATTGCTAATCAAGTAGTCGTTAAAGAGAAACCTAACTTGGCAAAAGCGATTGAAACCTACGCTAAAGTAGGCATGGCACTCTGCGATGCTGGTATTCGTTGCTGGCATGAGAAATATCGTTTTAATTATGAGCGACCTATTGATTATGTGAGAAGAGTAATGGGCGACCAAAACTGGAACACTGTAATGTGTCCTGATGGTTCTGGTAACTATTTCACACCGCCATTCCCTGCTTACCCATCTGGGCATGCCACCTTTGGCGCTGCCGCTGCAATAGTGTTGGCGGACCTTTATGGAGATACTTACAAAATGATTGACCGTTGCCATGAAGGAAGAACCGAGTTTATAAGTGCGCCAAGAGCTTTCAATTCTTTCTTTGCTATGGCGGAAGAAAATGCGTATTCTCGTATTCCACTTGGGGTTCACTTTGAAATGGACGCCGTAGAAGGACTTAATTTAGGATATGGCGTAGGAAGTAAAGTGAATGCTTTACCTTGGAGAAAATAGTCATTATT
>CALDYY010000139.1 GCA_937944245.1 uncultured Saprospiraceae bacterium
CGTGCTAAAAAACTAGCTAATCGCTTTTTTGATTGGCTACTTTATCTTAACGTTCCTATTGTGTATGGAACGATTGGTATTTTTATATACGTGTTGAACACGTACTCACTAAGTAACTCCGAGCTAGTGGGACATATACTTAGTGTTGGTTTAGTGCTAGGAAGTTGTGGGATAAATGTAGGACACGAATTAGGGCATCGCCACTCAAAATCAGAACAATTTCTTGCCAAACTTTTGTTATTGCCATCCCATTATACCCACTTTTTTATTGAACACAACCGAGGACATCATAAATATGTGGCTACTAATGAAGACCCTGCTAGTGCCAGAAAAAATGAAATGCTGTACGTTTTCTGGTTACGTTCTACCTTTAAAGGTTATGTAAGTGCTTGGCGACTAGAAAAAAAGCGTTTAGCTGGTTTAGGCATTTCCTTCTGGAGCATTCAAAACGAAATGATTATTTTTACCTTAGCACAATTTGCTTATATGCTGGTTATTCTACTTTTCACTAATCCAACAGGTTGGATGGCAGTAATGTTGGCAGGTGTTTTTGGCTTTTTATTGCTAGAAACCATCAACTATATTGAGCATTATGGCTTAAGAAGAAAACAGTTACCTAATGGTAGGTATGAGCGCGTGCTACCTATCCATTCTTGGAATTCTAATTATTTCATGGGGCGAATCATGCTTTATGAGCTTACGCGCCACTCTGACCATCACTACTTAGCTTCAAAAAAATATCAAATACTAGACCATCATGAACAGTCGCCAGAATTGCCTGTTGGCTATCCTTCGGCTATGCTGATGGCATTAGTTCCGCCACTTTGGTTTGCTGTGATGAACAAAAGAATTCCTACATCTTCTGATTTTGTTGCTGTAAATGCTAGTTTTGTAGGCTAGTAATTTTCATAGAAGCAATAAAGAGAGAGAGAAGCAAAGACAAAAAATATGTTTTAAATAAATAGTTAATTTTTCCTCATGAAGTGCATGGATTTTTGTTGCATCGCAATTGGGTGTCTGCTTTGGAGGCTATCGCCAATTTTTTTGACCGCATGTTGAAACAATAAGCCAATAAGAAAGATATGCCAAGAAATCATAAGTGTAGATTTATGCCTCGAAAACACGAGGCATAAATCACTTTCTTTAAAGTCTATTTAACTAATTGGGCTGGTCGGAGGCAGCATTAGCTACCTCTGCTACCACATCGTCATTATCCTCGCTCGATAAATTTTGTTGCTCTTGCCTTGCTTTTTCATCAGAGGGGCGTGTTCCAATCAACTTTTCTACATCTGATTTGAGTAACACTTCTTTATCTAGTAGCTGTCTAGCCAATATTTCTAATTCATTGCGCTTTTCTTTCAATAAGTTTTTTGCACGCTCATACTGCTCATTTAGCAGCTTTCTTACCTCGTCATCAATCAGCTTCGCCGTTTCATCAGAATATGGCTTGGTAAAGTTATCTTGCTGCATACCATAGAAAGAAACTTGACCCACTTTAGGATTCATTCCAAAAACAGAAATCATACTGTACGCCATTTTTGTTACCTGGTCTAAGTCATTCTGCGCACCTGTAGAGATTTTACCGAAGATGATGTCTTCAGCAGCTCTTCCTCCGAAAGTCATACAAATACGGTCTAACAACTGTTCTGTTCTAGTAATGTATTCTTCTTTAGGCAAATATTGTGCATAACCTAATGTGCCAATACCTCTTGGCACAATCGTAACCTTTACCAATGGCGAAGCATGTTCTAAGAACCAACCACACACCGCATGACCTCCTTCGTGGTAAGCTATAATTTCTTTCTCATTTGGCGAAATGAGTTTGTTCTTTTTTTCTAAGCCTCCAATTACACGGTCTAGTGCATGGTTGAAGTCGTCCATGTCAACTGACTTTTTGTTGCGACGAGCGGCTACCAAAGCGGCTTCATTACAAACATTGGAAATATCAGCTCCTGCAAAGCCTGGTGTCATTTCAGCTAAAATGAGCGCTTTCACATCCTCAGCAGTTTTGATATTTTTCAAATGGACTTTGAAAATGGCTTCTCTGCCTTTCAAATCAGGTGGATCAATACCAATTTGACGGTCAAAACGCCCTGGACGCATGAGCGCAGAATCCAGTACATCTGGTCGGTTAGTAGCAGCCATCAGAATAACACCTTTATCGGTACTGAATCCATCCATCTCGACTAGAAGTTGATTCAGTGTATTTTCTCGCTCATCGTTACCACCCGTCACATTATTTCTTCCGCGCGCACGACCGATTGCATCAATCTCATCAATAAATACAATACAAGGCGCTTTTTCACGAGCTTGTTTAAATAGGTCGCGTACACGAGATGCTCCTACGCCTACAAACATTTCCACAAAATCAGAACCTGAAATAGAGAAGAAAGGCACGCCAGCCTCACCTGCTACCGCCTTAGCGAGCAATGTTTTCCCTGTACCCGGAGGTCCTACCAGTAAAACTCCTTTTGGGATTTTACCGCCCAGTGAAGTATATTTCTTAGGATTTTTTAGGAAATCTACTACTTCCATTACTTCTTCTTTGGCTTCATCCAGACCAGCCACATCAGCAAAAGTAATGTTCACTTTAGAATTTTGGTCAAAAAGTGTTGCTCTGGATTTGCCTATATTGAATATTTGCGCACCAGGTCCGACTGCTCCACCACCAATTCGACGCAAGATAAATACCCAAACGCCGACGATGAGTAATAGCGGGAACAACCAGTTAAGGATACTAGTCCAGTCGCGCTCAAGGGCATAGTCCAGCGAAAAGTCTTTATCTACTGGTAAATTCTTCTTTAATTCAGTTACATTCCTATCCAATATTTCGGGAGATGGGAAAATTAAAACATAATGTGGACGGCTACCGAAGCTACTTTTTGGCAAAGATTCGTGATCGCCAGAGTTAATTTTGGAATCTTTTATGTAAACCCGTGCTAGCTGACCATTTATTACCATCACTTTTTCTACATCGCCTCGTTTGGCCATTTGCTCAAATTTATCAAATGGAATTTTGGTATCAGTTGTGCCAGAAACCATCCATACATTCAACATAATAAGCAATGCTGCAATTAAAATATAAATCCAGTAAGACCCAAGACGATTTGGGGAGTTGTTTGAATTTTTTTCTTTGTTGTTTTCTTCCATTAAATCCTTCACATTTTAAATGTAAAACATAATAACTTTACAAAAGGTCGTCTTAACACACACTTCTGTTATTTGATGTTCTACACTAACAACCATTTTAGTAAATCGTTGGGTGTATTCGATAAACTTTTCATTCTTATGGATAAATCATTTTATGTTATCCATAGAAATGACAAAAACTAGACGGATGTAGAAGCGATTTCATATGTTTTCATACGAAGTAAATACAGCATCACTCCATAAATCTTCTAATTCGTAGAATTTTCTTGTTTCATGGTAAAAAACATGGACTACTGTGTAGAAATAATCCAAGCAAATCCATTGTGCATTCATCATTCCTTCTTTGTTAGAAGCATTGATGCCCATTTCGTATTTAAGGCGCTTTTGTATATTCTCTGCAATAGAGCGAACTTGCACAGAAGAATCTCCCTCGCAAACGATGAAATAGTCCACAGGTGCATCATGGAGTTTTCTCAAATCTAACTTGACAATATTTTTACCTTTGATGTCTTGGATGCAATCAACGATAAATTCGTTGAGTTCCTGCGTGGAAAGTTGTTGACGATATGGTTGTACTTTGATTCCTAAATCCAAAAGATACGATATTAGTTGAGTAATAAATTTCTACTTTTTTATAAAAAATACTAGACTGACGTACGCCTTAGCTTTATTCAGCCATATACAAAAATAAGGAATATAATTCATTCCATAAAAATTATTATCTTAAACAAACTAAATAATCTTATGGTTGCCCCACAACAGCGTTAAATTAAAAGAAAAATTATCCACATTTGCAGTAAAAATTATATCTTAGATTTTGAAAGTAACAGACACTTTATTAGTTGGAAAAACACTACAATATTTCGATTCGCTTCCCTCTACAAATGAATACCTCGTGGAAAAGGTAAAAACCACAACACTAGCTGAAGGAACAGTAGTGTTTACGGCAAACCAATTTGCAGGCAAAGGGCAGGCAAGCAATCGTTGGGAAAGTACACCCAACCAAAATATAGCCATGAGTATATTATTGAAGCCTTCTTTTTTGCTTGCCAATACCCAATTTTATCTCAATATAGTTGCTGCTTTAGCGGTAAAAAATGCGATTGAGCCACTATTAAAAACCATTTCAGTACAAATAAAATGGCCTAACGACATTTTGTTGAATGGTAAAAAAACTTGTGGTATTCTCATCCAGAATACCCTCAGTGGTAGTAATATTTCCAACAGTGTAGTAGGGATTGGAGTGAATGTAAATCAAATAACATTTGACCCTAACTTGCCTAATGCTACATCTTTAGCCTTACAAGGTGAACAAACATTTGATATTGAACAAATTGTAAACGCTATCTGCCAGCAATTGGAACATTGTTATTTACAACTCAAAACAGGGCAACAAAGTCTTCTAAAAACCGCTTATTTTGCGTCGCTTTATCGCTTTGAAACATGGGCTTGGTACAAAAAAACTTCAGCAGGTAGTGAACCATTTTTAGGTAAAATAGTGGACATCACTACCAATGGTGCATTAGTGCTAGCACTTGAAAATGGACAAGCTAGTTTTGACTTAAAGCAAATTCAATTTTTGTAAACTCAAATAATATCATGGAAGTACACATCATTACCGTAGGGGACGAAATTTTAATTGGGCAAATCGTAGATACGAACTCTGCATGGATGGGGCAAGAGCTAAATAAACACGGTATTAGAATCAGTGGCATCACTTCCGTAGGCGATGAATTAGAAGATATGATTGCTGCATTGCGTTTTGCATTTCAAAAAGCGAGTGTCGTATTAATGACTGGCGGACTAGGTCCGACAAAAGATGACGTTACCAAGAAAGCTGTTGCTGCTTTTTATAATGTGGGTTTTACCTTTTCGCAGGAAACCTATGATCGCATTTTGGAAATGTTCCAGAAATGGGGTCGTCCTATCACAGAGGCACATCGCTTGCAATGCTTTATGCCTGAAAATGCAACTTTATTGGTCAATAAGATGGGAACTGCTCCTGGAATGTGGTTCGATGAGCAAGGAAAGGTGCTGGTGTCTATGCCCGGCGTGCCTTATGAAATGAAATATTTGATGGAATATGAGGTGATTCCCAAACTAATACAACGTTTTCCGACACAATCCATTTTACATAGAACTATTCATACAATTGGTGAAGGCGAATCCAGAATTGCAGAGCGCATCAGTGAGTTTGAGGATAGCTTGCCGCCACATATCAAATTAGCTTATTTGCCTAACTTAGGTCGAGTTCGCTTGCGTTTGACAGGAAAAGGCAATGACCCTACACTTTTGGAGCAGGAACTAGACGAAAAAGTTCAAGCCTTGCTACCGCTTATTCAGGACTTGGTTTTTGGTTTTGGTGATACTAATATCGAAACTGAAATCGGCAATTTATTGAAAAACAAAGGATTGACTCTGGCTACCGCCGAAAGTTGCACTGGTGGTTACATGGCTCATCTAATTACCTCTATTTCAGGTTCTTCTGCTTATTTCAAGGGAAGTGTAGTCGCTTATGCTAATGAAATTAAAATGCAACAACTTGGTGTTCAAGCCACTACATTAGCCCAACATGGTGCGGTAAGTGAAGCTACCGTTATTGAAATGGTACAAGGCTTACTTGAACGTTTTCCTGCTGATGTGGGCATTTCCGTATCGGGTATTGCAGGTCCTACGGGCGGCACACCTGATAAACCTGTTGGAACAATCTGGATGGCAGTGGCTTCTAGACACGGGGACTATCGCACCCAAAAATTACAACTGGGTAAAGATCGTTTAAGAAATATTGAATACACTGCTATTCAAGCCTTTAACTTCATTCGTCAATTTATAGCTCAGTTTTAATGAGGTCTATTCCACACTTAGCACTAAACCTTTTAGATAGCTACTTTCAGGATGAAACAAATTGACTGGATGGTCAGGGGCTTGTGAAACGTAGTGCATAATGCGCACTTTGCGACCTACTTCTAAAGCGGCAGCAGTTATAGTGTCTTCGAATAATTGCCTATCCACTACTTGGGAACAAGAAAAAGTAAACAGGATACCGTTAGACACTAATTTTTCCATTGCTAGCATGTTCAAGCGTTTATATCCCTGGACAGCGTTGTGTCTTTTCTTTAAACTTTTAGCAAAAGCTGGTGGGTCTATCACTATTACCTCATATCGTTCAGCATTTTTTAAGAATTTTAGTACATCTTCTGTATAAGCACGATGACGTTGTGCATGATTATTGAGTGCTACATTATGATTTGTCCATTCCATAGCACGCTCTGAAATATCCACTGAATCTACTTGCGTTGCACCATTTTGCAGAGCGTACACTGAAAATCCTCCAGAATAGCAAAAGGCGTTTAACACTTTTTTATCTTTTGCATAAGTACCTAATAACCTTCGATTTTCTCTTTGGTCTAAGAAAAAGCCTGTTTTCTGTCCTGTTTCCCAATCCACAAAAAATTGATGTTCATATTCTTGCACCACTTTAGGTTGAGATATTCCCCAAATGTACGCATTTGCATCATGCTGATAATCAGCAGGTAAGGTTTCGCTACTTTTGTTGTAAATTGCTTTTAACGTATCGCCCAATACTGCGACCAAAGCTGCTGAAATATAGGACAAATCGCGATACATCCCAATAGAATGACATTGTACCACGGCAGTATCCTTGTAAATGTCAATAATCAATCCGGGAAGCCCGTCTCCTTCCGCATGAATAAGGCGATAGCAGTTGGTTGCACCACTGGCAAGTAGTTTCATATTTTGCCGATATGTTAGAGCGTTCGCTATTTTTTCCTGCCAAAAGATAGTTTTATCTTGAATAGGTTCAAAGCTCAAAATGCGCACCGCAATACTGGCATCTTGGAAATGCCCTGCTCCAAGCCACTCTCCTGCACTACTGAATACTTCTACCCAATCGCCGTTTTCTATTTGAACAGGCATTTGGTGAATTGCCCCTGAAAATATCCAAGGATGAAACCGCTTTACTGCTGCTTCTTTTTTGTGTTTTAATATGATTTTTTTCATAAACTTCTTTATTTGGGCTTATGGAAGTCAGAAAATCTCTTAATTAATTATCAAAGGACACATAACACTTTCAAAGAGAAATCTGATGATGCTATATTTACAAAAACTACTTTTTTTTGGCAAGTTATAGAAAATCAGTTTATTAATATTTACGTGAGTTATCTATTTTCTAGAATCATTAGAAAGCTACTCAACCCAAAAGATAGAAAAGAAGGAGAGCCACTCAGTAGCTTCTCCATTTTACTACAAAACGTATTACTACCTTTTACCCAATTACTTGACCCAATTTTCAAGGTAAAAAAAGATGTTGCTAAGCTAGCATTTGTTAAAAAAGTATAGTGCTTTCTATCAATAGTGAGGGTTTCACTTCAAGTGAAGCCCTCACTACTACCAATTCTCATAGAAGAACTTTCCGAAGTGCTGAAGCGCTTGGCTGCCTACTGTGAACAAAACAATATTCCCTATGTAGAATGGTGTACTTAACAATAAATTTACATGAGATTGCCTATCTTTTCCTAAAAAACGTTAAATAAGTGTTAAAGTAAATGTTAAAACAGGGCAATT
>CALDYY010000140.1 GCA_937944245.1 uncultured Saprospiraceae bacterium
CAAAGTTACATAAACGATTGATAGTATTGTAAGTGAAAGGGCAACAAATTTACTTTGGGTAGTTTTTCTACTCATTTTAATAACGTGCTTGAAGGTCTTGTAGCGCATGGGTTAGGTCTTTGATAATGCCTTGTTCGTTGGGGTCGTAAGCCCAGTTGGTGTCAAAAAAGTTTAAAATGTAAGGGTTGGGTTCTTTAGAAAGTGTCAGAGAATGGAACTGTGTATTTTTGTTTTGTTGATGAAAACGCACTTCCCGTAGCACATCGTCATCCACTTTATACATGATAAAATCGGAAATAACCAAAATATCAGCGTCCTTGTAATCATTAGTTTTCAACTGGCGAAAGGCTTCGTAGAGCGGTAGAGAAATATCTGTCCCACCATAAAATGACATATTCAAAAATTTGGCAATCGCATCCAAATTATTAGCAATATCAAAAAGATCCAAGGTTTCTATACCAATAGAAAAATTAATGAGGTAGGCTTTTCGGTTTTCTTTGGCTGCCATTTTTAAAATGCTCAGGCAAAGCACTTTAGCAATTTGCTCTGGTCGCCCCATCATAGATTCGCTGGTGTCCACGCAAACAATAAAAGGTCCTTTTTCTTTTTGTCGAACCTTTTGAAAAATCTCGGTTTTGTAGTCTTTGCTCTGCTGTAAACGCTTGTCTTCGTAACTAAAAGTAATCAAACTTTTATCCACATATTTTTTCAAGAAAAGCGACTCTGACGCTACATCGCTCAACAGAGCAATTTCAGAACTCAAAATATTGTTTAAATCATCGCTTTCGTGAATACCTGTAATTTCGGATTTTAAAAATTCATCGACGACCCATTCCTGTCGAATGATGGTTTTTTCAAAGGCTTCTTCTTCGATTTCGATTTCGGCTTCTCGCATTCTGCCTAATAAATCCGCTAATTCTTGTACTGATTTTTCATTCTTGAGCAATTCATCATACTTTTGAATAACGTCAAAGGAAGTTTGCTGCCAAAGGTCGCGCGACATATCCCAGTAATTCCCTAAATACTCTGCGAATGGCGAAACTAATTTGGTCAATTTCTGATATTCTTGAACTTTAGCCGCTACTAAATCCGAATACTTTTGCTTTTCCTCTTCCAAATGTTGGAGTTGATAGGCTAGAATCTTAGCATTTAACAAAGCATCCCATTGCGCCAGCAAATCCGTCAACAGCAAATCAAGCCGCTCTTTTTGTTCTTCACCAAGTTGTGCATAAGGGGAATTATTAATGAGGTATTTGAAGCGATCCCTGTAAAAATCAGTATCCAGCGTTTCTCGTTCGTAATTCAACTTTAGAAAGTCAATTAAAAAATGCCAACGCTCCACAAAAACATGGATTGGTGTGACGCCCCAACCTTCCAAACGCTTTTGTTCGTCCTCGTATGGATTTTTGGCACTTACTTTTTCATAAGATTTTCTCAGCCAATATAGCGTATCCATAACTATTTGCTGCTGCATTTTTTGATTGTGCTGCACAACTTCCAGCAAACCATCAATACCAAATAATTCATCGAGCGACTTCCTAAAATATTGAAAATAGGTGTCTTTAAGGTCATCCATATTTTCTAAGGATGGCACTGCCTCGTTGCTTATTTTTCGCTTGAGGTATTCCACCAAATATTTTCGAGTGGTGCGGTCTAAAAGTGTGCCGAACTCAATGAATCGCTCGTATTCTTGCGAAAGTAGTTGTTCTGTATTTAATTGCATAAAACGTCCAACAACGAATGATGGTAAGATGTTCAGCTTTTATCGCGCATTGGAGGCAGCAGTGTAAACACCTACTAAATGGTCATAACGACTTCCAAATGGACGATGATAAATAAATATGGTGTAGTCATTCGTAGCTTCAAACCAGTTGCCTTCTGTTTCATCCATTTCTATTTGCAATTTTTTAGTACCATTAGGCACAAAAGCATAAGCATAATTGTAAAAACCTTGCTTTAATAAGCGTTTAATGACATAAGCACTAATGGCAGGATTATACACCATTTTAAATTCTTCCTTAATTGCCCAATCACTAATTGCTCCAAACAGGTAATAGTTGCCGTCCAATCTAGGCAAAGCACTTTCTAGCGTGAACAGCACATCGGCGTAATCTGCTCGTAGGCGGGGGTCGCGCGCTGGAATGTTCTCAATCGTATATTGTCCGTTGATGTCATTGAAGAAAATGTAAGGGTCGTTCATGCGTTTCCTGTCGCTATGCAGTGTTACTTCGTAGCGATTGTCTCGTCGCTCAATTAAGGCTATATTATTGCGTGTAGTTTGCAAACTGCGCAAATCGAAAAATCGAAATTCATTGCCTGCGGGAAAAACAATTTTATCTTGATAATCAAAAATGAGTTCGTTTCTTCTGACAAACATAGGGGCGATGTTTTGAATAGCCTCCTCAAAACGCCAATTTTGTACTACCGAAGCACGAATGTCTTGTTGTGGGTTTCGCACTCTTAAACCTTCATAATTTACCCTGAAATCTATTTCTTGATGCGTGCGAATTTTTGAGACATCGTTAGCGGTTACAAACATTGCTGTTGTCTTAACGATAGGGTCAACCACTGCAAATCGGCGTGTTACCACCACTTTTTCATCATTATCTCGGTCGCGCACTACTAATAAATAGTTGCCTGATTTTGTCCAAGTCATATCCCGATTAGGCAAAAATAATTCGTAATGCACATAATTGACTAGTGTATTAAAGGAGTAATTAAAGTCCTCAATTCTTGCTTCCGTGAAGCCATCAATATATTCCATATCAGACAAATCGGATGGATTCCAGTCTGCATTGCAATGAATAATGGTATAGCGATAATTTTTAATTTGATTGTCCAAATCATCAAATGAAAATTGGAGTACATTTTGTGAACCCAAGTCAATAACGGGATACGTTAACGCTAACCCGCGCAGATGAAACCGAACAGAAGTAACGTTTGGAACATAAGTAAAGTCCTTAAAGCTAAAATCTTGTGCAAAGCCATAGTGACTTCCTAAAAATATAAAGACAATAAGCAGCCAGTTTAATGATTTCATGTAGTTCTGATTGTTCACTCAACTATGTTGAGCTTATTTTATAGATAAAATCCCCTATCAAACGACGAACACCACTATTTTATGGCGTTCTGCACCAACTATCCTAAAAATAGTAACGTTTATTATTACAAAATTATCTTTATTACATGATAAAGCAATTCTTTATCCTGATTATTCGATTTTATCAAGTTGCCATTTCACCTTTAATTGGTTCGCGTTGCCGCTATTTGCCTACTTGTTCCGCCTACACACTTGAGGCAATTCAGGAATGGGGCGCAGCAAAAGGGCTTTGGCTAGGCTTGAAACGAATTAGCCGTTGCCATCCATTTGGTGGGCACGGTTACGACCCTGTGCCTAAGAAACAGAAATAGGGAAAGGATTATTGGCAAGTTAGCATTTTGGGAGGTTTAAATTTTGGATTTTGAGTTATCATCTAAATAATTATGTTACAAAGACCTAGAAGAAATAGACGCACAGAAACAATTAGAAACCTAGTTGAGGAAACCCATTTATCTACTGCACATCTTATTTATCCTCTTTTTTTAGTAGATGGCTACAATATAAAAGATGAAGTGCTGTCTTTGCCTGGCAATTATCGTTTTTCTAAAGACCAAGTGTTGATTGAGATAAAAAATTGTATAGAATTGGGCATTCGCAATTTCATACTTTTCCCCGCCGTAAAAGAACATTTGAAAGACCCCATCGCAACATATAGTTACAGCGGGGACAATTTTTATCTTGATATCGCCAAAAGAATAAAAGAACTTTTTCCTGAAGTATGCCTCATTAGTGATGTGGCTATGGATCCTTACAATTCAGATGGACATGATGGATTGGTGAGAAATGGAAAAATTGTAAATGATGAAACGCTACCAATTCTAGCTAAAATGGCAGTGGCGCAAGCAAAAGCTGGCTTTGATTACATCGGTCCTTCGGATATGATGGATGGGCGAGTGAAAACCATAAGAATGGCGTTGGACGAAGCAGGTTTTTATGAAACGGGCATTCTTTCCTACACGGCAAAATATGCCAGTGCTTTTTATGGACCCTTTAGAGATGCCTTAGATTCTGCTCCAAAATCGGGGGATAAAAAGACTTATCAGATGAACCCCGCCAATAAACGCGAAGCCCTTATTGAAGCTCAACTTGATGAGTCAGAAGGAGCGGATATGCTCATGGTAAAACCTGCACTACACTATTTAGATGTCATTCAGAGCATCAAGCAAACGACCAATTTACCCGTTGCCTGCTATCACGTGAGTGGAGAATGCGCCATGCTAATTGCCGCTTGCAGGAACGGTTGGTTGGATTATAAAAAAGCGATGCCAGAAACCTTGCTCAGTATGCGTAGAGCAGGTGCAGATGTAATTATCACCTATTTTGCAAAGGATTTTGCACAAATATTTGCCAGATAAGCAACAATCGTTTGCAAATAGCAGTTATATAGTTATATTTGCAAAATGGAAGAGGAAATCGAATAAAAGTCGGTTTCCTCTTTTTTATACTGCAATTTAACGAGATGCGATGATTGAAGGAAGAATAATTGAACTACTAGAACAAAAATTTGTGGAACCTGATTGGCAGGATTGCTTTGTGGTGGAAGTGAAACAGCACGCCACCAACAAACTAGAGGTATTCATAGATAGCGATGCAGGCATTACTTTTGAAAAATGCAGAAAAATAAGTCGCTATTTGGAAGAATTTTTAGACAAACATTTGTGGCTGGGCGAAAAATATACCTTAGATGTATCTTCACCTGGCATCAGTCGTCCGTTGGTGTTGAAGCGGCAGTACCAAAAAAATGTCGGTAGAAAAGTAGAAATAAAACTAAAAGAGGAGCAACAAAGTGAAAAATATGAAGGCGAATTAATAGGGGTAGTCGAAGATGCAATTATACTCAAGATGAGTGTAACAACAAAAGAGGGAAAAAAGAAAAAAACAGAGATAAAAGAACTCAATATTCCTTTAGAACATATTGCGCAAACAAAGGTAAAAATTAGCTTTAACTAAAAAATGTACGCACGTTTGACCGTGTGTTGCTTAATACAATTCAATGAAGTATGGTTAACTTAGTAGATACTTTTTCGGAATTTAAAATGGGCAAGAACATTGACCGACCCACTATGGTAAAGGTGTTGGAAGATGTTTTTAGAACCCTCATCAAGAAGCGTTATGGCTCTGATGATAACTTCGACGTTATCGTGAATACCACTAAAGGCGACTTGGAACTTTGGCGGGTACGCGAAATTGTGCCTGATGGAGAAGTTACGGACGAGCGTAGTCAAATCGCTATTTCTGAAGCCTTATTGATTGATGAGGATTACGAAGTAGGCGAGGAATGTTACGAACAACTCGAATTAGAAGATTTTGGAAGACGTTCTATCATGGCGGCTCGCCAAACGCTGATGTCGCGCATTATAGAACTGGAAAAGGAAGAAGTGCAAAAACGCTACTCCGAACGCATTGGGGAAATTGTGACAGGCGAAGTCAATCAGGTGTTGAAACGCGAGTTACTTATTCTGGACGATGCTACGGGCAATGAGTTGCTACTGCCTAAAACAGAGATGATTAAGGGCGATAATTTTAGAAAAGGCGATATGGTGAAAGGCATTGTGAGGAAAGTAGAAATGCGTGGTAGCAATCCCGCTATTCTTATTTCTCGAACGGCAAATGAATTTTTAGGAAAATTATTGGAGCAGGAAGTGCCTGAAATAGAAGATGGTTTAATCACCATCAAACGAATTGAACGCCTGCCAGGCGAACGAGCAAAAGTAGCTGTTGAATCTTACGACGACCGCATTGACCCAGTAGGGGCTTGCGTGGGTATGAAGGGTTCGCGCATACACGGCATCGTCCGGGAATTGCGCAACGAAAATATTGATATTGTTAACTTTACGAATAATGAATCGCTCTTCATTCAGCGTGCTTTGACACCTGCTAAAGTAACGAATATAGAGCTTTTCCCTAATGAAAAAAGAGCTTCCGTTTTTCTGGATTCAGAAGAAGTTCGCAAAGCGATTGGTGCAGGTGGTAGCAATATCAAACTTGCTAGCCGATTGACGGGCTACGAAATTGATGTATTTAGAAATCAAGAAGATTACGAAATTGATGACGTTGATTTGGATGAATTTTCTGATGAAATTGAAGATTGGGTAATTGATGCACTCAAAGCCATTGGTTGCGATTCTGCTCGTTCGGTACTTAATTTAAGTGTGGAAGAGTTAGTACGCAGAACTGACTTAGAGGAAGAAACCATCAATGATATTATGAAAATTCTAAGAGACGAATTAGAAGAGCAATAATATTCACCTGATAGTCAATGATTTAAATAAGAATGATATATAAGTTTGATAATAAATGCACATTTATTGTCAAACTTATCTCCGTTGCGCCAGTCTTGTTATATTTTTTACTTCATTAATTTTTCAAAAGCCGCTAACCACGCTTTTGACATCAAATAAGCACCTGCCAAAGAAGGATGTACACCATCAGCGCACCAGTAAGAAACAGGAGCAACTTTCAACGCATCATCGAAAACTTGTTGATAAGGCACTAACGCAGCACCTAACTCTTGAGCAACTTTGCGAGCCGCTTTTTGATAAGCTGCAAATGCAGGAAACCATTTTTCAGCAATGATTGCTGTACCGCCTTTTACCACAAAAGGTTCGCCAATAAGCATTTTGATATTAGGAAAAGTCTTTTTAGTGCTATTCAATAATGCCCGAAGGTCGCTTTCGTAGGTTTCAACTGTTCCATCGTAATTGCTAGTTAAAGTGTGCCAAAAATCATTCACGCCAATCAATACGCTTAGCACATCAGGTTTTAGTTGCATGCAGTCATCCTCCCAACGCTCTGCCAGTTGAAATACTTTGTTGCCACTAATGCCTCTATTATAGCACTGCCATTGGGTGGTAGGGTAGTTACCCATCAAGTGCGTTACAATGTGATGCACATAGCCGTTGCCCATGCCTTGCATGTTGTTGGGATAGTAGGTAGCCCTGTTTCTAAAGGCATCCGTGATGGAATCGCCTTGAAAAAGTACCGTCAGTTTTTCTGGTAGTTTTGCTTCTGAAGATAGTGTAGGTAAACTAACTAAAGGCAATGCCGTTACACCTATTGCTGACTGTTTCAAAAAAGTTCTTCTATTGGACATGGTTATTCGTTTTTAATGAAATAATGCACAAAATATATCAACTATTCTAAAATTAGTAAAATTAAATACAGACTTTTATTCGTTTTTCCATAAATTAGAAGGCAAAATCAATGCTTATGAATTTACTACGAAATATCTCTTGCGTTTGCTTACTAGCGAATTATTTGACAGCGCAGCAAGTCGAACTCTCAGCAGGATTTGCCCAAAAATTAGCAGCAGCTTCTATGGAGTGGGTGACGCCTTTGGATGCTGATTATAAAGATGTTTATGTGCTGAAAAACGATTTGCAATCGTATGATTTTGCCATTCGTTCGAGAAAAGAAAAACTGGAAATTCGATACATCATTCAACCTTATCAGGAAAATGACCTTACTGCACATATTCCTCATATTCAATTTATTAGAATGCTAACGCACTTGGCAACCAATGAACAAGAAGCCGTGATTGCCATTCACGATGTCTCGGAAGAGGATTTAAGTTGGTTTCATGCCGATTGGGGAAAATCTGCTTTTTTTAAACTTAAAGATGGATTTTCAGGTTTTGTAGAGTGTAGATTATTGTCTTTGTACAAAGAAGAAAAGGGCATGGCACATGTGCTTTTTGTCTATCAACAGCCTACGGTTGCTTTGGACAATCGCTTTTATGCCTTGCAATTCAAATAAAAAAAATCACCGACTGAAATTATGGAGATTCGCCTAATTAAGCAAGAGAATTTGCACGCCATAAAATGGGATAGCTGCGTTCATTACGCAAATAATGGTAGTCCTTTTGGCTACCGATGGTTCTTAAATAACGTAGCTAAGCAGTGGGATGCGCTTGTGGAAGGGGATTACGAATCGGTTTTCCCGCTGGTTTGGAAACAAGATATTTTAAAGCGAAAATATTTATTTCAACCTGTGCTGGCGCGTGAATTGGGCATTTTTTCTATTCACGTGCTGTCGCCTAACCGCATTCAAGCCTTTTTGGATGCTGTCCCTAAGGAGTATGATTATTTTCAGATTGCTTTGAATGAACGCCATCAGTTTCAAACCAATAAACAATACGAATGGGAAAAGAAGGATAATTATCAACTTTGGTTAGACCAACCTTATGAGGTAATTCAGCAAAATTATGCACCTGCTGCGCTTGATTTATTGAAAGAGGCTAGAAAAAGTTATTTAAGACCAGTTTCTAATTTAAAGCCAGAGCGCATTGCTCAATTTTTTCGCGACCATGCAGTGGATAGAAAAGACTTAGAGGAGAAATTTCATGCCTTGCAACGCATCATGTACAACGCCATGCACAGAGGTATTGGTTTTGATAATGGCATCGAAAATGAAAAAGGGGAATTGCTTGCTGCTAACTATTTCATTTACAGTCATGGCAAATTGCTAAGCCTATTGCCTGTTGATTTATCGAAATTGCCCTCAAAGTTGGCAACTGTTTATGCACTCGACATGCTCATCAAAACCAATGCTGGGCGACCGCTCATACTCGACCTTAACAGCACAGATGAGACCTTGAAAATGCTGGGTGCGCTGCCCAATCAATATTATCAAATCAAAAAAGATGAACGCCGCTGGAAGCTCGACAAGTGGCTCATTAAAGCGGGTTGACCTTTTTTATTGAACTTCCGTTACGCAAGTATTAACAATTCACTTTCCACAAACCTGCGGAAATGTTCCATAGAGGGAATAAAGGGTATGCAATGCACCCTTTCCAACCTTGCGGTAATGACCATGTATAGGTTACTGCTTGAGTAGGGTCTGTAAAAGAAACAACTTGTGGTGTTACATTGAATTGTCACACTTTGTGAAATTAAGGAATAAAAAAAGTTTGAAATAGAAAAATTGAAATTACGTTTTTCATTTTGTTAATCATTAAATTTGATAAATAAAAATTAAGAATGTTAATGGACTGATATTAAAATCATATAGCCATGTCTTTTTTAATGGGTAGAACTGCGTACCAGAAACAAAACCGTAAATATCTGGTGAGGTAGAGGTAGTTAATTCGGTTGTTGCATAATATTGAAAACTATATCTTCTTGAATAATACCTTTCCAAAGAAAGACCACCCTCAAGAGCCAATGACATAGTTGTATTTATGGAGAATTGAATACCAAAACTTTGATGCACCGTAAATCCAATCACTTTATCCTTTGAGAAGGAAGCAACTGTAAAAAAATCACCAGGTTTTATATTTATATATCCAGGTGATTGGCTAGCTACATTAAATGAAAATGATGGTATATCTGTATCAACCATCTTGTATCTTAAAGAAACATCAGTTGCACCATAGGAATAAAATCTATTGTTTCTTTTACCGTATTGAAAACCTAAAAAACAAGTTGCGTTAAGTTTCTTATCAGTCTGAGTGTAAAAATGTTGATAACCAAAAATATCTTGGTTAGTGTAAGGATGAATATATTCTACATAGTTATTCTTCTGATTATAATAAAAGCTCGCACCAAAGCGAAGTGCTGTATTTCGAGATAAGAATTTTTTTGCAATAAAGCTATATGGGTCTTCTTTTAAATGGAGTGGTCTGACCCCAATACCTATTTCCCAGTTTCTATCTTGGGCAAATAATGCAGATGTAAAGCACAATAAAAAAAGGATACCGTAAATGCCTTTAAAAAAGGGTATAGTTAAAGCATAAAGTTTTGATAAACCCATTGTTGTTGTTATTTAAAAATCAGAAAATAAATCCTATCTCTATCAAATGAACTTAGATAAGCGAAGAGATAACTATTACAGGACTACGATGCCAATTAAAAGGCTTTTGAAAGTGGTTTGTAAAGACAGTTCAAGGAGAATTGTCCGACGTGCGATATTTTTGTGATGTTTTCATTAATCTTATGAATTAATAACTGCCTTCGCCTGTGCATTCAACATTGTACGATGGTAGTTTAAATGTTTAAATTTTTACAAAAAATCATTTTATATAGAGTTGCAACGACAATGACTACTATGTTTATTTTTATTCCCTTTAAAAAAGGAAAGGGGGAAGACTGAATTGAAGATTAAATATTTAGGGAATTTAAGTTACTAGGCTAATGTATTGCTATGACAAATATAACTAGTAAGATATGAAAAAACAAAAATATTATCAACTTTAACTTTTTATTGGCGATACTTTATTTTGTACTTTAATTGTCATTAATTAATATCAGGACTTTTGCATTTCAAGTGGTTTAAAGTAGGTAAAAAGTGTAATTTCTAGTTGCTAAAGAATACTAACAGCATAAAATTACACCATTAAAACTTGAAGTGAACCTATCTAATTTATGCTGGCGTGAGCATTTCACTTTCCACAAACCTGCGGAAATGTTCCATAGAGGGAAGCAAGCCATCGTTATCGTACCTGCTGAGTTGCTCGTGGGAGTGCGTACCATTTGTTACGCCCAATGCTAATCGGCAGTTAGCGGCTTTACCTGCTTTCAAATCAGAAGGCGTATCGCCGATATTGATAATTTTTTGTGTACTACTTACGCCAAGTAACGCTTGGGCTTTCCATATCATATCAGGATAAGGACGACCTTTTGCGGTTTCGTCAGGGGTGAGCGATAAATCAATTACGCCTTGTTTGAAGCCAAAGAATCGCTCTTTGTGCCAGTCCAATTTTTGTAAAATGATGTTGGCTACCTTTCTGTAAAAGCCTGTGGTTAGAGCTATTTTAATACCTTGCGAACGAAGCCACTCAAAAGTAGCCAATGTGCCTTCGGTAGGTGAAGTGGGGTTATCTAAGTAATGCTGCTCCAGTATTTTTTTAAACAATTCGTAATTCTGTATCACTTTTTCTTGGTAGCTCGGGTGGTTTTTACTTATAAATTCTGCCCAAAGCGTTTCTATCACTTCCAATTTTGGCAATCCCATCATGTCGTTGATGCGTTCTCTGCTGGCTTCCAATCCGCTCATAGTGGCTGCTTGATAAAAACAATTTTCCACTTCGCGCTCATCTTTGACCGTAGTACCAGCCATATCAAAAACAATCAATTCAATTTGCGATTTCATGCTTTAATTTATTTTGTGTTTAATTTTCTTTCAAAATTAATAAGGGAATATTGCTTGAATGTTAAATTTTAATGCAAACTAAAGTGAATAGTTGCGGAATAAGGATAACTTTAGATAACATGATAAGCAAGTTAGGATGAGGAAGGTAAAGGATAAATAATTAGAAGCACTACATGAATTATAAAATTTTACTTTTTTTTCAAGAAAGTGGATTTTTTGTGGTGGATTTTTTCGATGTGGCAAGATTGTTCCAGTGTTATTTATAACCTTATCCTGTATGAGGGGCGCTTTATTCATACTTTAAAAAATATTGAAACTTCTAATTTAAAAATATTGTTATTGAAAGTATAAATTTAAGCAGTTATGCAAGCATTCAAGCAAAAGATTAGAGTGGAACATAATTCCATTAGAATAAACCTCCCTTCATTTTTTAATCATAAATCTGTGGAAGTAATTGTATTGCCACTTTCAGAACAGTTACCTTTTCAAAGAAGTAAGGAAGAACGTCTAAATGCTTTGCTTTCCATTGGTACCTGGACAGCAGAAGATATACAACCTATACTGAACACACAGCAAATGATGAATCAATGGAAGATGGAATCGTTCTAGTAGATACAAGCATCGTCATTGATTATATCAGAAGTGCTGATAAAGAAAATACATTGTTCATAAAACTATTCAAACAATATTAACTTTGTATCTCTGTCATTTCAGTTTTTGAATTAAATAATGGTGCCACAACACCACAAAAGCAGAAAGATATAGCTACAATCTGCGAAAACATTGAGATTATAGATTTCGATTATGCGATGTCGCAAGAGGCAAGTGAAATTTATCGCTACCTGAAAAGCCAAAACAAACTAATTGAATTTCGAGATATTTTAATTGCTGCAACAGCTCTAGCCCGAAAGATTAAAATTGCAACCAAAAACCACAAGGATTTCTCTCGTATTTTAAATCTAGCGTTTATTGATGTTCAATAGACTATATTTATGCATTTACAAAAAAACAAACAATTAACATCAAGCACCTAAAACGTCTATTCTTGTTAGTGTGTTACTTGTTATTCTCCTTCACCAACTCCTGCATTCCATAATATTCAATCGCTTTTTGTTTTAACGGGTTGGTACTCCATTCCGACCACTCGCCCGTGTAAGGGTTGTAGCCACATTTGAGTGGTTTGCTATAAATATCTGCGGGGTCTTCTATGTAGGCACGGCAATCGGTGCAGATGTATCTAAATTCACAATCCTTGCATACATGGATTTTATCCTTGTTGATGTCCTAATATTTTTTAAAATCGGGATGATTGATGGCTTCCTCTAA
>CALDYY010000141.1 GCA_937944245.1 uncultured Saprospiraceae bacterium
TTTAATTACTGAAAACCAATATTTTATGAACCTGACTTCAGTAAGGCTTAGTCATTTAGCCCGCTAAATTCCCTCGCCTTCCTATTGTCAGAACCACAAACTATTGATTTTCACTTAAAGAAAATTTTTAAACAAGCTCTAAGCGAAAAATCAAAACAATTTGTGTAACATTTGTTAAAGACCTAAAAAGTATGTGCTATATGGAGAGTTTTATCTATCTTTATGTAGTTTTACTTGTTAGAACACTTGATTACTTAACCGTTATAGTCTTTTTTGATGTTTACAGAGAAAATGCGTCCTACTTACCTCTCTCGCACTAAGTTAGATGAATATCTAGCTAATGGTTGGTATCGTATGGGGCAAGCCATTTTCACTTGTCATTTTCTTTGTTTTGGAGAGCGTATCTACTCCGCTGTATGGTTGAGGCTCAATCTGGAGCAACATCAGTTTAGTAAAAGTCAGAGAAAATTAATTGCGAAAGGGCAACAATTTCGTGTGGAAATAGGCAACATAAAGTTAGATAAGCAAAAAGAGATTCTTTATCATAAGTATCGCTGGTATCGTTTCAAAGGCAACATCTCAACTAGCCTCAAAGAATCGCTATTCGATGGTGGGAAAAAAAATATTTTCCACACAATGGAGTGTTGCATTTACGATGGGCAGAAATTGATTGCGGTTAGTTTCTTTGACGTTGGCGACAATAGTATTGCCAGCATATTAGGAATGTACGACCCCGAGTATGCTAAGTTCAGCCTAGGCTACCTCACGATGCTCTATGAAATCCAATATGGTATAAAAAATAGCTTTAAATACTATTATCCTGGCTATATTGTACCGGGATATGCTCGTTTCGATTATAAGCTCAATATTGGCAATGTGGACTATTACAATGTGGGCAAGAAACAATGGTTGCCCCATAAAATACTTCCTAAAACAGAGATGCCACTAGAAAAAACAGTGCATCAATTGAAGCAAGTGAGAGATATATTACTCAATAATGGTATCCAGAATCAACTGTTCTATTATCCACTTTTTGAAACGCACCTTATCACTTATTGGGATGATGATTATTTGAAATACCCTGCTTTTCTATGGTGTAGCACTTTAGATGGTTCTTCTGACTATTTGTTGGTCGTTTATGATTTAGTAAAAGAAAGTTTTTTGTTACTCCATTGTACTTTATTTAGCGATTTACCTTCTTTTCTGGAAGAATTATTTGAAGAAGCCAATATGGATCAGCCTTGTTTTTTAGAAGTCTTAACTGTAAAAAGCATGATTACATTTAGCAATGATGTCAGTCAGCTTGTTCATGCGTTAAAAGTATCCAATCGGTTGCGCCGTATAAAATAAGCACTTTTCAACCTCTGTTATAAATTTTGATGTCTCAAGTTATACTTTAGATTTTACGACACTAAGCTATGCTAAAGCAAAAAGCCTTAGCATAGTGAAAAAAGTTATTTTCCAATCGGAATCATAATGCCTGCACTCAATGCAATGCCTTTGTTTTTAACGCTATCCTCTATTTGTGGAATGTCATACAACTGAGTAAAACCATGTTGGTAGCGAACATCCGCAAAAAGTTGAAACAAATTCAAATCAATATTCAGACCAGCACCTAAAACACCACTAATTTCAAATCGCTCATAATCAATATTTTCTAAATTGATATTGGTATCTGACACTTTAATATCTACGATTGCTTTTATTCTGGTTTCTAGTGTTCCATTTAGTGCATAGCCAAATGCCGGACCAGCTAGCAAATATAGCTGTACCGCATCGCCACCAAACTTAGCTTTTGCTAAAAGTGGAACATCTAAATAACGAAAGCGAGAATTGGCTTGAGCACCTACCGATAAAGGGGTGTTAAAAAGGTTAAATTCAGAATTAGCAGTTAATCCAAATCCTTTAACTGTATAATTCAACTCTGGCTGAAAGTAAAGATTGGAAAAGATAGGTACTTCTACCACTGCTCCGAACGTGTAATTATCCAGCGCTTTAAAATCTGGAGAAAAATCGTTTAAGCCTTCTGTCGCTTGGATATTGGAGCGATAAATGCCACCGCGCACACCAAGCAAAACTTGTGCCGAAGCCGTTTGGACTATTAACCCGAAAGCCATAAATACCATAAACAAATGGAATGATTTCATATTGTTTTTGATTTTGTGAATAAAAAAGTTTTCTGCTAATAGAATGTATTTGATAGCAGAATTGCTACCACAAGATTGAGGGGATTTTTAGTTAAAAGGTGTTATGGTTTTGTTAGTGCTACATTAAAGTGAAGCGGATAGCATAAATAAATATCAGAAGCAGCCAAATTGTCAGGTTGTATTACTAATGTTCGATTTTAGTGTTTGTGTTTCGGTACTGCTGTATTAGGTTGATTAACTCTTGGTGTGATTTCAGTAAGTTGTGTGTAACCTCATGCAACTGCTCAAAATGACTAATCAACACTTGAACATTTTTATCTTGACTATCAATACTTTTTAACTTAAAACAATGGCAATGGTATAAACTACTCACTACTGTTTGTAGTTCTTCAGCTTTCAAAATATGTTGCTCAATTTCTTCATGTTCTAAAGCAGCAGAAAGGGCATATCCGTTGGGACGACCATTACTATTAAGGTTACTAGCAACATAGTGACCGTTAAGTACACTTAAATCTTTTTCAATTAAATCAATAAGTGGCACCTGAAATACATAAGCTATTTTCAATAAATTACAGGTTTTTGGTTCTGCTGTACCATTTTCATAGGAAGCAATGTTACCCCTTTTTAGCCCCGACTTAATTGCTAATTCTTCTTGGCTAAGCTCCATTTTTTTCCTCAAATACTTTATGTTTTGAGGCAGATAATTCAGTGTTTCTTTGACTTCCATACTTTACTTTTTCGATGAATCATCTTTTTTTTTCGATGAACCAACCTTTTTTTCTGATAATCAACTCTTTCATAACATCATCATTTAGATAATGGTTTTTACTAGGTTCATTTTTTATCTGTCAGTTATCCGTCATTCTGTAAAAAAAATTATCATTTCTATGTAATGTCGAAAATTTTGCTTGTTTTTTTTTCGTTTATCCTGTATATTTGTAAAAAAAATTGACAAATAGTCATTTAAAAAACTTTGGAACGGTTTTTGACCGTACATAAAATAAATAAAAAAGATAGGATATGATAACATTAGCACTGCAAGGTCAAATATATGAGCAACTTGATAGCATCAGTCAGTCATTAAGAGCGTTCTCTTTGAAATTGACTGGTAATAGCGTGGATGCAGAAGATTTGTATCAGGATACTGCTTTAAGGATTATCAATAATGCAGATAAATATAGACCCAACACAAATTTCAAAGCATGGGCGGTAACTATCATGCGAAACATATTTATCAACAATTACCGCAAGCGCGTACGCAGAGGAGTATTGTTGGATCAAACGCCTAACAATTACTATATTAATTCTGGCGAATCCATAGTGGATAATGACGGTGAGCACGATGTTTCCTTCAATGAGTTAATGAAGATGGTAGATAGTTTGCCCGATGACTTCAGAGTCCCATTTTGGATGGCTTACGAGGGGTATAAATATGACGAAATTGCAGAAGAATTAGGTGCGCCACTAGGAACAATCAAATCGAGAATTTTCTTTGCAAGAAAGAAATTGCAGAGAATGTACACAGATATGTACCAAGAAAGAGCATAATTTTGTAAGTTTTTAAATAAACTGTTGAGCCTGTCCTTTTGAGAGGATAGGCTCTTTCTGTCAGCCCATGTTAGTTTTCATATGTAGCTTATTGGTTTATTATTTGCTTCACAGTTTATTAGCTGCCAATAGTGTTAAGTATTGGCTCACTAAAAAAATTATCCCTCAACACTATTATCGCCTCATTTACAACACTTTAGCGATAGGTTTATTAATTCCTATCGCTTTACAATACCCACAGCTTGATAAAACGTTTCTTTTTGCTTTTCCTTGTTGGGTAAGATGGTTGAGTTATCTACTTTTTTCTGCTGGTATCCTACTTCTTTATCTGGCATTGCGTGGCTATCACTTGGCAGAGTTTTTGGGGACTTATCAAATTAGAAAAAGTCAAGCAGTATCTAATCAAGCACTAAACATTGATGGCTTAAATAAATATGTTCGGCATCCACTTTATTTTTCTGCATTAGTAATGGTTTGGAGTGGATTTATGGTAACACCTCACTTCCCTATGTTTATTGTGGCGACCATTACAACATTTTATATTGTGATTGGTGCAACGTTGGAAGAGCGAAAACTATTTCTCGTTTTCGGTGAAACCTACCAGCAATACCAACAAAAAGTGCCGATGTTATTGCCTAATCTTTTTAAAAAGTATAAATAATTTTTTACAGCTAAATGACAAAATGAATACTTCGTCTGCCAAGTGGAATATCCTGCCAAGTTCCACCTAGAAAAATACGCTGTTGTTTAAATCCTATTTGCATCAAACGAGCAGCTACTTCTTCAAATGCAGTCTTTACGTGCATAGGTTCGTGTGTATCGCCAGAAAGATGAATTGGGACTTTTCGGTCAAGCAACATTTCTAATATCCAGTAACTAGGGTCTGGGTCGGTTGTATAATTTTTATAGTAACTCTTTGTATTGACTTCAACAATAACATTAGTTTTAGCAATCACATCTATGGTTTCCTCAATAGCTTCCCGATACCAATTTTCTTTTTCAGAAAAAAAAGTGGCGTTACCATTATTTTTCTTGATTCTATCCATGTGTCCCAACACGTCAGGTGGTACAGTGAGTAGCATTTGTCGAGTGAGTGCGTAATATTGTTCGACCATAGCGCGTGTGTCGCCACCATAAATGCGTTCAATACCTTTCATTAAACCTTTTGCGGAGTTATCAATCGAAAAAATTTTGATTTTACCATCCTCATTTGGAGCAAAGAAACCAGCATGATGCACCGAACAAATGGTGTAATCAAAACTAGCGTCTTTAATAACTGCCTTGTTCACATCCATATGGTCAGGAATGTAATCCACTTCAACGCTGCAATAAAGTTCAATCTGTTCGCTGTATCTAGCTTTTAAGTCATTAATTGTTTTTACATAATCTTTAACTTCTGCCTCTTTCAAATTAGCATCGCCACTAAAAGGATGTGGTCCGTGGTCGGAAATGCCATAGGCGCGAAGTCCTTGAGCGATAGCGGCTTCAATAAACGCTTCAGGAGTTCCTTTTCCATCGCTAAAGTTAGTATGCGAATGATAGTTTGTCCAAATCATGTTTTTGTTTGTTTGCAATAAAAAAGCAAAAAAATAAGCATTAGTTCCATTTATTGATAATATTTAAGTATTTGTTAGCAATAAATTAACTTAGCAGTGATGTTTTATTTAAAAAGAAGAATGAAAATGTAACGGCTACTAAAAAATGTGGATAACTTTTAGACTGATAATGAACTTTTTAAGAAGAAATAGTATTATTTTTGGCTGATATTATTGTTGCAGATAAATTTTATTAGAACTACAATACTTCAAAAATTAAATAAATGGGCTGGTTCGGGAAAACAGAGGGAATAAAAGAAGAACTTGCAGAGCGATTAAGAGAAGCAAGTAGAACAAACAATGGCGACATTCATGTCATCCCAACAGAAGGAAAATGGGCAGTGAGAAAGGAAGGAGCTGCGAAAAGTTCTAAAGTGCTGTTGGATAAAAAAGATGCCATCAAAGAAGCAAAGGAATTGATTAAAACAGAACACTCCAAAGTGATTGTGCATAACTACGACGGCACTATAAATAAATCAGTTGAGTAGCAAACTTTTTATTTAGCATCTAACCCAACGTGTAATTCATGGAAGAACCCAATTCCTTTGAAAAAAACATTTTCATAAATTGCCCTTTCGATAATGAATATAAGCAGTTGTTCCGACCGCTTGTATTCACTTGCATTTATTGCGGCTTAATCCCACAGGTTGCTCAACTCCAAGACGCTGGTCAATCAAGATTGGTAAACATTATTCAGCTAATAAAAAATTCAAAGTTCAGCGTTCACGATATTTCTCGTGTAGCTGTTGAAAAAGACGGAGATGAGGAATATGCTCGTTTCAATATGCCACTTGAGTTAGGCATAGTAATCGGACTAAAAAATTGTCAACTCATAGACTTGAAGGAAACGCGAGCATTAGTCATAGATACTCATCCACATCGTTACTTAAAAAGTATGTCTGACCTTGCAGGTTCAGATATTGCTTCTTACGGTAAAGACGAGCGTCAATCAGAAAACATAGTTAAAGGACTTAGAGATTGGTTTGCTAGTCACATTAACCCAAAGCAATTTTCTGCTAAATTAATATGGGCAGAGTTTAATGAGTTTCTTTCTGATTTATCTGATATACTAAAGAAATTCAATATGGGAATTACTGTAAAAATCGAAGATATTACTGTAATAGAATTTATATATTATGCCAAAGAATGGGTAAAAGCTAGAATCCAAGAATAGTCATCCTCACAGTGCCAAAAAATTCCTCAAAATTTGCTCCCCTACCTTGCCTGATTTTTCTGGATGAAATTGAGTGGCATAGAAATTATCCTTTCTCAAGCCAGCACTGAATGGATGCACATAGTCCGTCAAAGCGGTAGTGTATGCTCCTACTTCCACGTAGTAACTATGAACGAAGTAAACATAAGGGTCTTCTGGAAGTGATTTAAAAAGCTCTCCTTCGACACTATATATATTGTTCCAGCCGATTTGTGGTATTTTTTCGCCATTTGCAGGTTGAAAAAGTTTTACGCGCTGTGGGATAATACCTAAACAAGTCGTGTTGCCCTCCTCAGAATAGTCGCAAAGCAACTGTTGCCCGATGCAAATGGCTAGCACTGGTTGCGATAAACGTTTAATGATTTCATCCAAACCGTGTTCGCGTAAATGTGTCATAGCGGCACTAGCTTCGCCAACACCGGGAAAGATAACTTTATCCGCTGCCACGATTTCGTTGTGATTAGCTGTTAGCTTGGCGTTCACCCCTAGACGTTCTAGTGCAAATAGTACAGAACGCACATTACCTGCATTGTAATTGATTACAGCAACCATTGCTGAGGTTTGTAAAAAATTAAGGCTATTAAGTTGTTTATTGTACCAGCTAATTGTTAATCAGCACAATAAACAACTCAATAAATAAGTATTTTAGTAACGATAATATTCTGGCTTGAATGGACCTTCCACTGCAACGCCAATATAATCTGCTTGGTCTTCTGCCAATACGTCTAATTCTGCACCAATTTTAGACAAATGTAAACGTGCTACCTCTTCATCCAAGTGTTTTGGTAAGGTATAGACTTTATTTTCGTATTGATCGGTATTCGTCCATAGTTCAATTTGCGCTAGCGTTTGGTTGGTAAAAGAGTTGGACATCACAAAGGATGGGTGTCCTGTTGCACAACCTAAGTTTACTAAACGCCCCTCTGCTAGCAACAAAATATCTTTACCGTTTAGTGTATATTTATCCACTTGAGGTTTAATATTTATTTTTTGTGCATTGTTGTTCAACCAAGCTACATCAATTTCATTATCGAAATGCCCAATGTTGCATACAATTACTTTGTCTTTCATCTTTCGGAAATGACGCTCAGAAACAATGTTTTTGTTTCCAGTAGCCGTTACCACAATATCAACTAGAGGAATAGCATTTTCCATTTTTAACACTTGGTAGCCATCCATAGCTGCTTGCAAAGCACAAATTGGGTCAATTTCTGTAACAATCACACGGCAACCAGCACCACTCAAAGAAGCTGCTGAACCTTTACCCACATCACCATAACCAGCGACTACGGCTACTTTTCCTGCCATCATAATATCCGTAGCTCTACGAATAGCATCTACGCATGATTCTTTGCAACCATATTTGTTGTCAAATTTTGATTTTGTCACAGAATCGTTCACATTGATAGCGGGCATTGGTAAAGTACCTTTTTTCATGCGCTCGTACAAGCGATGCACCCCGGTAGTTGTTTCCTCGCTTAGTCCTCTTATGCCTTCTACCAATTCTGGATAGCGATCTAGCACCATGTTGGTTAAGTCCCCACCATCATCCAAAATCATATTTAATGGCTTACCACCTTCAAAAGCAAACAAAGTTTGTTCGATTGCCCAGTCAAACTCTTCTTCTGTCATTCCTTTCCAAGCAAAAACAGGAATGCCAACTGCTGCAATAGCTGCTGCTGCATGATCTTGTGTGGAAAAAATATTACAAGACGACCAAGTCACCTCAGCTCCCAATTCAATTAAGGTTTCGATAAGCACAGCCGTTTGAATGGTCATGTGCAAGCAACCTGCGATGCGAGCACCAGACAATGGCTTTGTCTTGCCATATTTTTCACGTAATGCCATTAAACCAGGCATTTCAGCTTCTGCCAACTCAATTTCTTTTCTTCCCCACTCCGCAAGGTTAATATCCTTTACTTTATAAGGTAATGTTTTTATTGCATTCATACTCTAACTTAATTTTAAAATTAGGCAACAAAGATACTGATAATTTTTAGCAAAAAGTGAAATGAGCGTCATAAATACGCGTAGGATTTAGATTATTCCCTCGTTTGGGGAAATGAGGTGATGAGCAAATAATATTACAAATTGAGGGTTATACTAATGAGATGTAGTTAAGGTATGGTAAAAAAGTCTTAAAATAATGTTAATATTATGGGAACTTTGTTTAAGCACAAGACACCTAATGACATATGAGCCATAGAAAATACGCTGACGAACAACTAATGCTAATGATTAAAGGAGATGAGCCTAAGCAGCGCAACCTTGCATTGCAGCAATTATATATGGATAACACAATTACCAACAAAGTGAAAGAACTTATTACATTATATGGTAATACTAAGCATGACCCTGACGATATTCTGCAGGAAGGAATAATTTTACTTAATGAATTGATAAGAAGTGGGAAGTTTCAAGAGCGAAGTAAAGTGCGTACCTTTTTGATTGGCATATGCAAAAATTTATTGCGCAATGAGGTTAGAAAAGGAAGCAAAGTTGTGTTGAAAGAGGAAATTATGGATTACGAGCAGAAAGAGTTTGGCAGTAATCCAGAAGACATGATAGAAGTTCAAGAAATGACGGACGCACAACTGAAACGAGATGAATTATTAAGACAACTACTAAATCGCTTAACGGCAAATTGTCAAGAAGTAATTAGACTTTACTATTTCCATGCAATGAATATGACGCAAATAGCTACGGCAAGGGGATTAAAAAATGCGAATCAAGCCAAAAAAGCAGCCAGTAGATGCCGACAACAGTTGAGGGATTTAATTGTAGATGAATCAGAATTAGCAAAATTTTTAAAGCAAACCTTATGAGTACAGAAAAACAATTTGATAAAGCGGAGGCGTATGTATTAGACATACTCCCACCTGACGAGCGAGCTGCCTTTGAACAAGAACTTACAAAGGATAGCAATTTGGCAAATGAAGTACAACTTTTGCGCTTGGAATATGATGCCATGCGTATTTTGGAACAAGATGATTTGCGACGGCAAATGGCAGTTTGGTCTATGCAGAAAAAAGAAATGGAATCCAGCGGAGCTAAGATTATACCTATGCAAAAGCGCCGTTCTTTCATTCGACCATTAGCAGTAGCTGCCTCCTTTATAGTATTGATGGTGGCAGGCTGGAGTGTTATCCAATACAATTATGGAAGCAGTGCTTTAGGTAATGACTTTATGCTTACCACTACACTTTCTGACAGGAGCAATATTGCACCATCCAATCCATTAATTGATGCTTTGGATGCTATGGAAACCAGAAAATATGCAGATGCTGTCCGCATTTTAGATGAACTTAATGACACTTCTTATGCTGAAAGAGCATTGTTATTGAAAGCAGAAGTTTATGTCGTTAACCAAGACTGGGAAAAAGCCATTTCAACCTATGAGCAAATTATTCGCAGTGCCATAAATATTTCTATTGTTCAGAATGCAGAGCGCAACTTGGCAGCCACCTACCTTCAGATAGGAAATAAAACAGCAGCAAAGCAACTACTCAATAAAATAGCAGATAATCCACAGCATTTACATCATGCAGATGCTTTACAATTACTCAAAAAGCTCAATAGTTGGATGGGATTTTTAGCCCGATAATGATTTAACGAAATTCAAAATTCAATTTCATACAGCAACAATTATCTATAAAAAATTACTCCTGACCAACTTTAGAGCTTACTTCAACCAGTGATTTGAATAAATCTTTCACTCGTTCGCCTGTTTTAGCACTTGTAAAAAAATCAATGGTGTAACAACTGGCAAGTTGTGCTTTACTTTTCGGAGAAAGCAAATCCGATTTGTTAGCGACTACTTTAATGACTGCATTGGGTAATACACTACGGATGAACTCCACATCAGAAGCAATGCTATCAAGAGTAGTGCGACGTGTTGCATCTACAACATACACCACTGCATAAACTTTAGACCAATATCTTATAGGTAATTTCTTAGCATCAACTTCGCCAGCAGTATCCACAAGACAAAGTTCTATGTTCCCCGTATTGGTGTTAACAGACTTTGTTACGCAGTGCTTAGTCATTGTTGTGAGATACTGTTCGCTGAATTCATTTTCAATAAACCGATGGAATAGAGCAGACTTTCCTACCCCAAGATTACCTACAAGTAATACTTTATTCGTTACCATTTAATGTTGGATTTTAAGTAAATTGACTTATCCTTTTACCTAGCAATAGAGCGAATATCCGCTCTATTGATTGTTTTGCTTATGACGCATCTTTTCGTGTAGGGACACTTTTTTTAAAACTTTTTTTCAACGAAATGATTTTACATAGGTAATCTAAAGCGAAAAAGACAGTATAAATCTACTCGTGTCTGTTTTCTATTATGTTTTTAGGCAAAAAATTTGGTGTTTTCAATATGAAGCATCATCTAAAAACAGTCGTTATTTTATTAGAAAAATAAAATTTTGATTTCTCTCGATTTTTTTTTTCATCTTTTTTGCTTTATCTACAAACCAAATGGAAACTACTCTGTTTAGGCTGTATCATTTAACAATCCTTTAACTTAACATCGTTATTAAATGGAAGCATTACAATTATTTAGCGACGTGCTTTTAGCACAATTAAAAGAAGGTGATTACGTAGGTTTCACATTCTTTATTGGTTCAATGGCTATGGCTGCTGCAACCGTATTTTTCTTTTTTGAGATGCGCAACGTAGAAGGCAAATGGAGAACTTCTTTGTTGGTATCTGGCTTAATTACGTTTATCGCTGCTGTTCACTATTTCTACATGAGAGATTTTTGGGCAACAAATGGTACTTCACCAACTTCATTCCGTTATATTGACTGGATTCTTACTGTGCCTTTGATGTGCGTTGAGTTCTACCTGATTTTGCGAGCATTCGGTGCAAAGCAAGGATTATTATGGAGAATGGTTTTCTGGTCAGTGTGGATGTTAGTGGCTGGATACCTAGGAGAGACTGTATTTAGATCACAGTCTGCACTTTGGGGGGCTATTTCTACAATTGGTTACGCTGTCATCCTTTATGATGTGTGGGCTGGTGGTGCTAAGAAATTGGCAAGTAACTCTAACGATCCAAAATTACAATCCGCTTTCAAAACATTGGCTTGGTTTATTTTGGTAGGTTGGGCGATTTACCCAATTGGTTACATGGCAATCGAAGGTGGTTTATTGAGCGGTGTTCTTTCTGTAGAAAGCATGGACTTAATTTACAACATCGGTGATGCAATTAACAAAATTGGATTCGGTCTAGTGATTTACTCATTGGCAGTATCTAAAACAGGAGAAAAAGTAGCAATGGCTTAACTTTTTCTTTGCTAAAAGAATTAAAGTGCGCTAGTGGAGAAATTTGCTAGTGCATTTTTTATTTTACGCCTATCCATTATCTTTGCTCCAGAAAATCACATACTTTGTCCTTGGCAACTATACAATATATACATGGTACAACGCCTTCTGAACAAGAGCGTCTAGCTTTATTGAACGAATTAACCAACCCTGCTTTTTTAGATTTTTTAGAGCTAGAAGCGAATCATCAAGTGCTAGAAATAGGTTCGGGGTTAGGTATTTTAGCTGGTGAAGTCGCAAAACGATTGAACAATAAAGGCAGCATGACAGGAATTGAAATTTCCCAAGAGCAACTGCAAAAAGTACCAAAGGATATTACCAACCTTAGATTCGTACAAGGCGATGCCAGCCAACTTCCCTTTGAAGACAATACTTTCGATGTGGTGTATGGCAGATATATTTTAGAGCATGTTAGTAATCCTACACAAGTATTGCATGAAGTTTGGCGTGTACTAAAACCCGAAGGGAAAGTATTTTTTCAAGAAAATGCCATTGAATTTGTGCGCTTCTACCCCGATTGCCCAACCTTTGATATGGTGTGGCGACAATTCTTGACCTTGCAGTCACAATTAGGTGGCGATGGTATGATTGGCATAAAATTACATTACTTACTCCACCATGCACAATTTAAAAGACTTCGCCTTTCCATAGCTCCCGAAGTTCATGCTCCAGAAAGTGGACGTTTCATAGATTGGGTACATAATATTATCGGTAACATCAGAAGCGGTGAAACAAGTTTAATAGAAAAAAATTTAGCTACCCCTCTTCAAATAGAGCAAGCTATTGCAGAATTAATAGCATTAACCAAACGAAAAGATGCTAGTGCTTATTTTTATTGGAATAGAATAGCAGGAAGAAAATAATGAGATAGCCCTTTCTAAAATTGCTATCTCATTATTAAAATCTATTGTTTAGAAAAGACTCCGTTTTTTTTCACTGGTGTATCCTCTTCAATATCTGGATTTGCGAAGACTTTGCTAAATTCTACGATTGGATTATATCCCTCCGTTGTTTCTAATTCGCCTTTCTCCAACACTCTAATATTTTTTAATTGTGCTCTTTCCTTAAAATCTTCAATAATTTCTACAATGTCCGGATGTACATAAACTGCTCTTGAAGCATCAATCATTACACTGGAGCCATTTGGTAAGCTATCTAATGTCTTTTGAATACTGGCTTTATTTAGAAAACTTACATCTTCTGATAGCTCGATTTTTATAGGCTTACCGGTTTGATAATCTTGCAAGTTAAAATGATAAGGTATCTTATAATTGTTTCTAAGAATATAAAAAATAGCAACTGCCATTCCCATTCCAATACCAATTAATAAATCCGTAGCTACAATACCTACAATAGTTACCATAAAAGGAATAAACTCCGACCAACCTTTAGCGTACATCTTTTTGATTAAAGAGGGTTTTGCTAATTTAAAACCGACCATGATTAGAATAGCAGCTAAGCTAGCTAATGGAATTAAATTTAAAATTCGGGGAATAGACATAACGCATACCAGTAAAAGCAAACCATGAATAACTGCCGATGCTTTTGTCCTACCCCCTGATTGAATATTGGCAGAGCTTCTCACGATCACTTGCGTTACCGGAATCCCGCCTATCAAACCTATAACAATGTTACCTATGCCCTGCGCTCTTAACTCGCGGTCGGTAGGCGTTACGCGCTTGAAAGGGTCTAATTTATCCGTTGCTTCCACACTCAGTAGTGTTTCTAAACTTGCTACCACTGCTAAAGTACCAGCAATGATATACACTTTTGGGTTATTCCACTGGCTAAAGTCGGGTAGCGTAAATTGACCAAAAAAGCCAGCTATGGAATCTGCAACAGGTACAGTAACCAAATGCTTAGGGTCTAAAGCAAAGCCTGAAATATTTTGAAAAATAAGATTCAGTACAATACCTAACACGACTACGACCAAAGGACCTTGAACAATATTAGTGAAGGACAATCGCTTCATGAAGGGTCTGTCCCAAAGAATAAGAATAGCTAATGAAACAGCTGCTATTATCAGAGCGTTTGTGTTAATGGAGCTAAACATATAAGTTAGTTTCTCTAAATAACCAGCCTCTGGAGCTGCTTTTTTTATTACCCCAAGCGCATAAGGAATTTGTTTTAAAATGATAAGAATACCAATAGCAGCTAACATTCCTTTGATAACTGAACCAGGAAAATAGTAACCAATGACGCCTGCTCTAGCAAAACCCAAAATGAGTTGTATTACACCTGCCAATACAACAGCAAATAAAAATACCTCAAAGCTGCCTAGCTCATTAATAGCAGAAAAAACGATTACTGCTAAACCTGCTGCTGGACCACTCACACCCAAGTGCGAACCACTGAGCAACCCAACTACTACACCACCAATTATTCCAGCTATAACACCAGAAAAGAGAGGTGCTCCAGAGGCTAAAGCAATACCTAAACATAGTGGTAAAGCCACTAAAAATACGATGATACTTGCAGGAAAGTCATATTTTAAATTAGCAAAAAAACCCTGCTTTGATTGTGTACTCATTTTATAATATTGAATTTAACTAAGGTGATTTTAAACCTTCATAAAAATCTAAACCATCTATTTGTTTTGTTTTTGACTGAGGGCAATTAGCTAAGCCCTTTTATCCTTTCTAAATCGCTAGGCTTGCTTAGGAGGTGGAAGGAGTAAATCAGAATGAGGGTTATTAAATTTATCAGGAGTTGAAACTATTATATTAGAACTATTGTAACTATCAAAAAATCCATCTTTAATTCTATAATGAAAACATAATGTCTCAAAACATAAATCATTATCAGAAGAAGGTTTGCTAAGAGATGCTTCTTCATCAAGTGAAAACTCCGCTTCCAGTTCAATACTATCTAATTGTGAAAACGTTGATACCAAGAACATTGGTGTTATCGCTAGAACAATAGCAAATAAAAGTAGAAAAGACAGCAGTTTCTTATATTTAAGTCCAAGTACAATCATGAAAACTCGTTTGTGCTATCCTATTTTAAAGCACAAAATTAACAATATTTTATTAACAGAGCAAGTATTTTCAAGTTGCATCTATTTAATACTAAAGTTTATTAGTGCGAAAAAACTGTGAACATTAGTGTTGGCAGGAATAGTCGAGAGGAGGGTTAAAATTTTTCTCAGTCGCTGAAGATAATTCGATTTAAGAAGAATTTCCTATTTGAGGTATTATACATGGTAGTTCTGCTTGCCCTGTGACCTTAAACAATACAGCACAAATTTATATTAACTTTTACGGAAAAAAAATCCCCCATTTGGGGGATATTAACTATTCTTGGTCTGATGGTAGGGTTATATATCTTACAAAGCGCACATTCCAAAAGGCAATAGCAAAAAAGATTTGAGCTACGATTTCAAAAATATTTCTAGCAATTAACAATTTTATAAAAAGTTTGTAGTCTTCTCCTTTAATAATATCCGCTGTAAGATAGAGGAATAAGGCAATTAAATTAGAAAACATCAAGCCAAAACTTATCCAAAAATATGGATTTTTTTGTAATGGGAAATTAATGGTTCTCCTTGATAAATGCCATAAGTAGAAGGCAGGTAATCCAGAAGTAAAAATAACATCTACCGCAGGGCTAAAAACACCTGGTCTTTTGTAGCCTTCTATAAACAGATAATTAATAAGCGTAGCTAAAGCTAAAGAAACTGCTATTCCCACAACTATATTTGCATATTTTTTAGGTAGCAGCTGATGGTAAAACCAACCTAACAGAGAAAAATTAGTTAAATAATAAAAAATAGAAAGAAAATCGGTAGTGCTAATATCCCAGTAGGTCATGTAAGGTGCTATGGTTTCATATCGGTTGATAGCTAACCATATAATACTCTGCTCTATTAAATTCAATATTAAAATGATAACACAAAAAATAAGAAATATTTTAAGTGGCTTGTTTAACAACTTAAAAAATAAAAATGCAATCAATAAAGGATATATAGATGTAATTATTGTCGTTTTAATGGTACAAATCAGCAAAAAATCACCAGTTTGTTCCCAGCAATTTAAGCAAAAGAATCCAAAAGGAATCAATATCGCTATAATAATTAACATTACAGCGATATGCTTATTTAGATTATATTTCATTTTAAATTAATTAAGGTTGAGGAGGAAGACGGATTCCTGTACCCCAGCCCGGACCTCCAGCCCCTGTAGGAATTAAAGAATAGTCCGCTAAAAAAATAAAGGAAGTGAAAATATTGGAATCTTCTTCTTTCCCAACGCGTCCTAAAATTATAATGGTATTTAATGGCTTTGTTAATACAGGAATATTCTTTTTCAAATGATTAAATACATCTTGATTAACAACAAAGTAATAATCACTATTTAATTTATCTGCAGATAAATTATTCATTTCTTTTTCAAAAACAATCCATTCAGCGTTTACTAAGCTAGGGTTATTAATATCGGACACCCTAAGTGCCACTTCTTTAGTGGTGGAAGCCTCCATAAATTGACTCAGTTTCCATAATGGAATTGGGAATATTTTTTCTTCCGAAGCACTACCCCAGTAGCGATTGACTAAATCTTGCATTTTTGCACGAGAAGCAGTGTCGCCACCTGTTTCTTCTATCGCTTTGATTACAGTTGCCATAAATTATGTATTATTTGGTGATTAAGGAAATTAAGTGCTTTTTTTTCTGAATAGCTTTATACATTTCTTGTTGTTGTCATTATTCATAAGTATTGTTTCTATATGGATAGAATGAACAACTGACAAGACACTATTAATAGCGTAACCATTCGGTGTATTCTGTTTTTCTCCTAAAAAAATACGGTAAGAAAGGATATATTCTTTCATTTCGTTACAACAAGGTTTCCATGGGTCATTTACTACTATGTATTTTTCGCCATCTTTAATTTTATATCCTTTCACAACAAGGGCATGATTCCCTATCATTTCACCATCTTGGCTAGGGTTGATATTAATAATAAATGGTCGAGACGATTCTATTTCATAAACAAGGCGTTCCCAACTAAATGGCTTTTCTATTTTATTGATTTGTTGAGTAGAATTAAAACCTATGTCAAAAAAAATAAGGTCATAATAATCTGGCTTTGCAGTAGCATAAGCTTCTGAAAATGGTATAGTATAATTATCCAAACCACTAGCACAGGTATTTAAAGTTGAATCACAACCACTTATACAATTTTGACAGCAAGCAATGTCGTTTATATTAACCGCAGGGTTTTCAAACTTTATTCTTGATTTTACTAAATCGCATTGTGTAGTATTATTTTGTTCTCTTTGATGAAAATTAATAATCATTTTCATGCAAGCTGCCCAACACCAAGTACCTGTTTCTTGGGACTGATAAGGCACATGCAGTATCTTTTCCTGTGCCTGCAACAAAGAAATATCACTAAAGAAAGTGACGTAAAAAAAAATGGCTAGGGCATACTTCATTTTTTTATTTTTTCCTATTATACTAACTTATTTTCAATTGCCTTCTTAACGGCTTGAGAACGGGAAGTTACATGTAGTTTGCTATAAATATTTTTTAAATGCGTTTTTACAGTTTCAGCAGCAATATACATTTTATCTGCTATTTCCTTATTTTTCATGCCATCTGCTAAGTAGTTCAATACTTCTGCTTCTTTATCTGTCAAAGGGATGTATTCACTTGATTTTCGGATTTCTTGATGCAAGAAAAAAGACCTCACTTTTGAAGCAATTTCCCTAGAATAATAAATTCCGCCTTTATGCACCTCCGCAATTGCATCCTCTAACTCATCAATTGAAGTTGTTTTTAATACATAACCCCATGCACCCTTGGTAAGAGCAGTAAAAATTCTATGATCATCTTTAAATTGTGTTTGTACTAACACTTTGGTGTTGGGCGAAGCCAAGTTAATTTCAGATAAAGCCTCTAAGCCTGATTTTCTAGGCATTTCTATATCCATAAGGACTACATCAGGCTGATACTCTCTTATATGTGTTGCTGCACGAGTAGCATCTTCAAAAGACTTAGTTAAGCAAACCTTTTTGGAATAGGCAAAAGCATCCTCCATCGCTTCTCTAAACACGTTGTTATCGTCATATAGTAATACCCGCACCATATCCATAATTTAAATACCTTTACAAAAATAATCGTTTTCTTTTTGACATGCTATCCCCCATCTGGGTGAAAATAACCCAAACTACAAATTAGGTATAATCACTTTTATTTTTGTTCCTTTTTGAGGTTCAGAATCAATTTTTACTTCCATGAAACCTTCTTTAGCATACGCCTTCAGATTCTTTAGCCCGCTGCCTTTTGTTAGTTGACTTGGATTCATTTCAAATCCAATTCCATCATCTTCTACTTCTACTTCCAAATGGTCTTTATCGTACTTTAAATGTAATTTTATAACATCCGCACTAGAGTATTTCACGGCATTATTAATTGCCTCTTTTAATACCAAATAAAGTTTATTACTCCTATTCATATCCAATTTAAAAGCAGTTCTCTCATTAATTTCATTACATACTTGAAAATCAATATTTTTTAATCTTGCATTTTCAATAGCAAAATTATTTAAGTCATCAAGCATAATAGGTAGAGTATCTTTTTTAGGGTCAATTAAATCAAATACAAAACGAAGTTTCTTTTGAATATTATCAATTAATAATTGAATTATAGATAAATCTTCTTCTACAGATAAGCCGGGTATCATTAATTTTCGCCTTACCGTACTCATGCGTAAAGCCACGCCACTGAGGTCTCCACCAATATCGTTATGCAGTTTATTCGTCCAATCTGCTCTCAAATCAGCCAATTTTTCAATACCCCTTTTTCGATTAATAAAGATAAGATAGCCGGCCATTGATGCTAAAATTGCCAAATAAAATAGGAGTATCAACAAAAACCACCACTCACTCAATAGACTAGAATCTATCTGAATAGATAAGGTAGGCGTTACAAAAATACTAGAATCCGGCATTATCACCTTCGCATGGAAAACATCTCTACCTACTTTATTATCTGCATATACCTTAAATGGAGTATCAGTACCTATTGTATCTCCATTATAATAGTAGATAGCATTTTCTTTACTCGGTAATTCTATAACTAAATTTTGGGTATTGGTAATTTTAATTATATTTTTATCATGAACATGATAATTATTAATTTGATTTTCATTATTTATCCATATCCCTTTTATATTTAGATGAATAGTATCAGCAGAAAATCCAGCATAAGCATTTATACTTATCAGAGTTGCTAAAAAGGTAGTGAAAGACTGTTTCATTTTCTGCTGAGATAGTTTAATCCTATGCTTTTATTTCTTTTACATGTACGTGATTCCTCTTTATGAAAAGAGTTATTCTTAAATAACACAAACTAAAGATAGTATTTTTTTTAATAATCTTTATTTTATTCTAGTGCGTAAATCACAATGGAGTGTATTGATACACTCCATTATGTATAAGATTAAAATTTTCTGGAGTATCCCAAAGCAATCAAAGGACCTAAGCCAATTCCCAATTCCGCGCTTAAAGCATTATCCCTGCCAAATCGAAAGCCCAAAACAGTAAGGTGTGGTGCAAAATACCATTCGCTTTCGCTAAGTTCTACCATGCCTCCAGCCATAATAGCAGAATAAAGTTGAAATTTAGGTTGTACAACATAATTGAAATCCAAACGAGCATAGAGCGAAATATAATGATATTGATAAATATTTTCAGATGTAACTCCATTGGAATAAGTTACCTTAGTTACTTGCCGAATGGGATTGTAGTTAAATTGCGTTCCTACCGATACACGCTTGCTTAGGTAGCGTTGATACCCTAATAAAGCTGTTCCAAAATAAGGTGTCTGTTCTGTTTTAACCTCTACTACCGTCACATTAGTTGGTACGCCACTTACTATGATAGATACTACATCGCCAATACCAATACCTATGCTTGCGCCCAGAGAAGCTCCTATTGCCGAACCCAGTGCCACGCCTATTTCCGTTCCAGAAGCAACACCATAAGCTATTTTAAATTCATTATGTAAACTTTGAGCAGACAGAGTAAGGTAATTATTTGAAACAATACATAATACCAATATGATGAGTTTTCTTTTCATTTTAAAGTATTTGTTAACCTCATCATATTTTTTCATAACATGATGAGGTTATTTTAATAAATTTTAATTAAATGCTACCTAAAAATTAAGTTTCCACCCTCAATAGCAACACTTCTGCAGCGAGATATATCAACGCCAGATGAGCGAACTGCACTGTTGAGTATAGGTTCAACAATGCCACGAATCGTACTAGACCTAACAAGAGCTAATAACGATCCCTCAATCCCTTGTCTTATCATGTTACTTCGGTCGCCAGATCGAGGAATTAAGCCCCAATCACACAAAAATGCCCAAAAATTATTAGTGCAAGGATCAATGCCAAGTTCTCTCATATCCACATTGAGAGCAACTTCTACATCATAGCTCAATTGTCCACTGGAAAGTGTTGGCGTAAGAAAAATATTCATCCAAGCGTTATTGAGTTCGTAGTCGGGACAACCAGCTCCTGGACAAAAAGGATTTCCTTCACAGCAAGCATTGTTGTAACAATTAGTAATTAATTCAGTACCAGCATTTTCAAAACCAATGCGAATTAAAATACGTCCATCACTAAGCCCCACATTTACTGAATGGGAGTTCCAGTCGTTGATGTAAGCTTTACATCGCTTATCAGGTCCACCTTCAACCATATCCAAAGAAAAAGGAAGACGAAATACTCTACCACCACTATTAACACTAAAGAAACAGTCATTAGGTTTATGGAAGGCTCGTTCTCCTGTTTCATTAAACTCATTTTTTGTTGGAGTATAATTATTCACCCGTATGGCTGCTGTCGAAAGCAGCGTTTGTAAAGGATTGAACCAGCTTTCTCTTGGAATAGTAGCACAAGATGGAGGGGGTGTTCCCGCATTTGCTAACACAAAAAACTTAGCATTTCTTGGCATGTCAGCTATACTTTGATTATAAATACTCCATCTGTTACTATTATACCAAACGCCTATTTCTTGAGGATTATACACTGCTGTCCAATATTGTGTAACAAACAGTAAGGCATCACTGCGCTCGTTGGTTCGCGAGTTATTGATAGCAGTCCAATTACTACTAATGGATGAGGATGTGGCTTCTACTTCAAAGATTTCGTTACTTATTAATACATTAAACTGTGCGCCTGTTGGCATAGCAGTGCGATCTTGATTAAAAATTGCCCAGCGAGAACCTGTGTAATATACACCTATGGATTTGTTATTGTAAGGTCCTCCCGCTCCATAATTTTGTGTTACCATAATGCGCGCACTAGCATTACCATTTAATCTTGGATGGTCAATCGTTGTAATATGGCTAGAAGTATTTCCAGTAGTTGCACTATGAATGAAGGCATTTTCTCCGCGTTCCACAACCAAGACATTAAACTGCGCATTATTGGTCATGCTACTTCTATCCTGATTAAAAATTGTCCATCTATTAGCATTATACCATACACCAACAGCTTTATTGTGATAAATTCTCGACGTACCATAGTGTGAAGTTACAAAAAGTAGTGCATTAGGTCGGTTGTTTGTAGCTGGATGGCCTATTGTTGTAAAGTTACCAGAAATGTTTGCACTGGTAGCAATATGTCTAAATGCTTGTGCATCAATAGATGGCAAAAAAGAAATAAAAATTAATATACAAAAAATGAGATTTTTCATGGCAAGATAGTTTTTAGAGAAAGAAATTAATATTGTTGTTGCTCATAAACTTGTCCATCAGGGAGGTTGTCTCCATCAGCGTCGAAGCCAGTCACTTTTAATTTGATTTTCAAATAGCCATTTGGTCCGGTTGTACCATAATGATTCATAACATATATTAGTCCATAGGCAGTGCGGTCTCCCATTACTGTCCGAACGGCAAAGACTTTACCATCGAGTTTAGTACGGCTCTCTACTTTGCTACTGAAATTAGGTATCTGCTTGATAATCCCTAGCAACTGCTTATTGGTCTGGATTCTCTCAAATTGTTCTCCAGTTAATGTAGTCAAAGCAATTTCGCTTTCATTCACTTCCTCCCAGTTCTTTATTGGGATGTTATTATCTTTAAATTTTGTTCCTCTAAAATGATAGGACGAAAAGTTATCATATTTTACATAAGCTGGTGTAAGTAAAGCGTAAGTTGGTACTTGACTATTAAAATAATCGGTGGCAGTGAAGATGACATCTACTGATTGGGGATCAATGGCGGCATCTAAATCATCCATAATTCTTCCTCGCATAACATCCACATAACATCCAAAGGAGTTGTGATTCTGAGAGCCTAGATTAGCGGTAGCATCAGCATTGTAAGCGTTACTCTCAGGAATGTATGGCATTTGCGTTGTTGCATTCTCTTGGTTGTCGCTCGTGTTCTCCATAGGCATCGTGCCTACATTTTCCATTGAAGAAGAAGTTCCTTGCTGTCTGTTTTTATTGCGAAACACTACAATAGGTTCAAATAATTTGGTTGTCTCTTTCACATTTTCTATTGCGGCTCGTATTTGCTCGGTTGTTAACTGCACGTTTTTGGAGATTTCCTCTGTATTCTGTTTTGTTTGTTCAGTTTGCTGCGCTAATTTATTCGTAGTTTCCTTCGCTTTTTCCATTGGTTTTTGAGCAAGTGCTACATGGATAGTTAAAGCTAGCTGGAATAGTATGAAAAGATATGTTTTCTTCATTTTTGTTATTGATTGTTATTAAAGTATTGATATTTTTTTTGCCATCTCTCAATTATTCAGGTGTAATCATTTGAAAATCAACGAACAAAGTGTGATTTAATACTTTTATTATTTCCATGCATTGTTCGTTGATAATCGAATTAACAAATCATATCAAAACTATTTCGTGTAAGTAAAATTACACCAACCACTCTTCGCACCTTCTTTGCCTTTTGAGTCCACTGCACTTACTCTCCAACGTCCCGGTTGTGCACCAACGAAGTCGAATGTAAATTCTGTTGCTGTAATCCCCGTTTTTCGGATGTGTGTTTTACCTACTTCAGTACACCATTTACCTGATTCGCAGCAGTGGTAGCAGTCCACTTCAACAATATAGCTCGCTGCACCTGAAACAGCATTCCATTTTAAAGTAGTGGTTCTTGGGAAATTACTGAAAGTTGAGCCACAGGTTGGGGAAGTTAATGTTGGCGCATTCAGATTAGTAACAGCAGATTTCTGAAACTTTTCTTTGCTCGTGTAATTAAACCGTCCAGAACCATCTGTAAATCTAGTGTAGGTGCTTACCTCCAAAGTGCTTCCATTTAACTCTGCTACCAAAATCGTTTCAGAAAATCCTGTTTTGAATTGGGCAGTTAATGCTCTGGTTGTGGTTGTTGTGTT
>CALDYY010000142.1 GCA_937944245.1 uncultured Saprospiraceae bacterium
TTTCAAAAAAGAAAGAATGTCATTATTCTAACTTTGTATTTCCTTGTTACTATCACTGGATTTTGAATCCAGCGCGCCTGCCTGACTGCGTCTAGCAGGCAGGTCTACCAATTCCGCCACCGAGGCAATATTTCAAAAAAGCAAGGTTTTATTCATTCTTTTTAACGGGCAGCAAAGTTAGAAATATTTTCTTCAATTCGCAACAAATATTTCTTCTTTAAATAATATTCTTTTATTAAGTCGAGTTTTGTTTCGTCGAATTTTTCTATTAAAGGTTCAATAGTGCCGTAAAGAACGTATTGTTTATCCTTCAATTGTGCTTTGATTTTCTCAAAAGCATCATCATCAAAATCGAACTCCAGTTCCATTAGTGCTTCATTAATGTCCATCATTTCGATTAAGAAATCTTGTGGAATTTCATTCTTTCCTTCCTCTGCCAGCGCTCCTTTTAGCTCCAAGACATACTTCATTCGTTTATCGAAATCAGAAAGTGTCTTGTAGGCTTCATTGTTTAGACTAGATAGTTCTAATATCTCAGCCTGTTTTTCAGCATCTTCAGTGGCGAAAAAATCTGGATGATATTTACGACTATTCGCATAAAATATTTTTTTTAATGCAGCCTCGTCCACTTTTAACGAAATGGGGATTTTAAAAAACTCGAAGTAGTTCATTTCAATTATCTATTTAAAAGAAAAACTTCCTAATATCATTGATGTTGGCAAATAATAACAAGCTGAGTAAAATAACAAAACCAATAGTGGTAGCTACTTCTAAAACTTTATCACTTGGTTTACGACCAGTTACCATTTCAAATAGTAGGAACATAACATGTCCACCATCTAAGGCTGGAATAGGCAATAAATTCATGAAAGCAAGGATTAAAGACAAAATGGCAGTCATTCGCCAAAAATTTTGCCAATCCCATTGTGCACCAAACATAGAACCGATAGAACCAAATCCACCTAAGCTATCAGAAGCACTAATTCGACCAGTGAACATTTGCCCAAATGCTTTAATCTGAACACCTAAAAAATTTAAACCCTCTGAAATACCTTTTGGAATAGCTTGTAGTAAGGTGTATTTCTCGGTTGTAGTTTCTAACGTCTTAACCGCCACTCCAATCATAGCTTTGGAATCAATTGTCATAGTGTACTGAAGAGTATCTTTATCGTTGCGCAGTGCCGTGATGCGAATATCCACAAACTGTTCTAGCGTTTTTTTTGCGAAAAAACTTCTCAAAAAAGATACTTTTTCTGCTTTTGGCGCAACTTTTGCAATCTCTTTTCTAAAGTCTTGAAAGTAAGGTGTTGGTTTATCGTTAAGCCCAATGATTTGGTCTCCTATTTGGATGCCGGCTTTTTCTGCTGCTCCATTGGGTTGTAGTGCATTTACAATCATGGGCATTCTCGCAGAAAATAGGCTTGTTCCACCTGTTGAGCTAGAAAGAAGTTTTGTCCACTTTGCATTATCTACGGGTATGTTTATTTCACTGCCATTACGATTAACTACAATCGTATTTGCGCCATTAATGACAATTTCGCGAACAATTACACCTTGATTGAATTTTTCAATTGGCACATTACCTACGGCGACTAGCTGATCACCGTCTTGAAGTCCTAGTTCATAGCCAAGTGAGTCAACATAAATACCATATTTTGCATTTGCATTGGGCAGATATTCTTGTCCCCAAACCCAAAAAACCATGCCATAAATGAATAAGCCTAATATGAAGTTTACAGTAACACCACCTAGCATTATAATTAAACGCTGCCAAGCTGGTTTTGTCCGAAATTCCCAAGGTTGAGGGGGTTGTTTCATTTGCTCTCTATCCATGCTTTCGTCAATCATGCCCGATATTTTGACATAACCACCTAACGGTAGCCACCCAATACCATACTCTGTATCGCCAATTTTTTTCTTAAAGAGTTTGCCACCCCAAGCATCAAAGAAAAGATAAAACTTTTCCACTCGTGTACCAAATAGGCGCGCAGGCAAAAAATGCCCAAACTCGTGAAGCACAATTAATATTGAAAGACTTAGTAGAAGTTGTCCAGTTGCAATTAAGAAATCCATATTTAGTATTTACTTATCATAAAACGCTGATATTAGCGTAAAATTTATTTTAACTTACAAAACGTTACATTACTACTTTAGGTAAATTTTCAAAACAGCATTAAGTTACTTTGTGTTTTCAAATAGATGACAAATGTAGGTAAATAAAACTATGTTCGTTATGAATGCTTAGCTTTGTGCTTAATAATTTTGAGCATTGATAAATAAATGATGAATATGTAAACTATGCAATTATTTTACACCACGTCAGTTGAAAATGGCATTATCCAACTAACGGATGAGGAAGCGCGCCACGTTACAGTGCTCAGAAAAAAAGTAGGGGATACACTACAAGTGCTTGATGGAAAAGGTAATCTATTCAATGCCGAGTTATTCAAAATTAGTAAGCACGAATGCCAGCTATTAGTTTTATCTACGCAGCAGATGCCAACTAGCCATGTGGAAGTGTCTATTGGAATTGCACCTACTAAGAATATGGATCGCTTTGAGTGGTTTCTGGAAAAAGCTACTGAAATTGGGATTAATCATATTTATCCTTTGCTGTGCAAACATTCTGAGCGAGATAGTATTCGTTTAGACCGCTTATCCAAGATTTTAGTGAGTGCTATGAAGCAGTCCAAACATTATTTTTTACCCAATTTGTATGAAATGATAACTTTGGAGCAATACTTAAGGCAAACAGAACACATGGAAATGGGGCAGCGTTTTGTAGCACATTGCGCAGATACGCCAAAAAAGATATTGGCTAAAAACTACCAGAAAGGAAAAAACGTTACTATTCTTATAGGTCCGGAGGGTGATTTTAATACTTCGGAAATTCAAGATGCTACACATGCTGGTTATGAACCTGTTAGTTTAGGAAATTATCGCTTGCGAACAGAAACAGCGGGTGTTGTAGCTTGCCATACCATACAACTGTTAAATGATTTGTAAAATGAAGAGAATTACAATAATGTTATTGGCTTTTTTGAGCTTTAGTTTTCTATCAGAACCACCTAGCGCACCACTTAAGTTGGCGTTACTTAAATATAATGGTGGTGGTGATTGGTATGCTAATCCCACTTCCTTGCCAAACTTAGCAAAGTTTTGTAATCAACATTTAGGTACAAATTTTAGTATTGATTATGCCACAGTAGAAGTAGGTAGTGCAGACTTATTTAATTATCCTTTTGCACACATGACAGGGCATGGAAATGTAGTTTTTTCTAACGCAGAAGCAGAAAATTTACGCAACTATTTGATTGGCGGGGGATTTCTACATATTGATGATAATTATGGAATGGATCCCTTTGTTCGACCTGCTATGAAAAAAGTGTTTCCAGAATTAGAATTTATTGAATTACCTTTTCAACATCCAATTTATAAGCAAAAATTTGACTTTAAATCTGGTTTACCAAAAATCCATAAGCATGATGATAAGCCTCCACAAGGTTTTGGTCTGATTTGGGAAGGTCGTTTGGTATGCTTTTATAGTTATGAGTGCGATTTAGGAAATGGCTGGGAAGACCCAGAAGTGCATAACGACCCTGAAGAGGTGCGGGAACAGGCTTTCAAGATGGGGGCAAATATTATTAGATATGTATTTCAGCAGTAGCTTAGTTTACTGCCAAAGCACTTTACTACCATTTCTGATATATTCCCTAATGTTGAGCCAAAAGGCAATAAAAAGATAAACAATAAATGGCGAACCTAGTGTAATACAAGATATGTACAAGAAGTATAGTCTAACTCGACTAGAGGAAATATTCATTTTTTCTCCGATGTAGTGGCAAACGCCAAATGCTGAACGTTCTAGTAAATTTCTAAGTTGTTTCATGTACTTGCGATTTATTAATGTTTTATTGATCAACTTTATCAGAATATAAGAATATGTTTTTGCTTTTTTATGATAACATATTTTGAAGAAAAGTTTTCCCTTAGAAGAAAACAGTTGTCATATCGAACCCATTTTTAATAAAAATGTTTGCACAAACTGAGAAAAAAATTAACGTTTGATGCTTTAGAACTGATTAATGTACAGTTTTTTTTTCTGTTATTGGTCAACTTATTGCACATAAAGAATATTCTCCTAGTAAAAATAATATATTTCATGGGATTTTTAAGTCAACTTAAAGCTGCTCAACAGGCTGGTATTCATACTTCTTGGAAGCAACTTAATAGCATCGAACAGATAGCCGAATTAATAGCAATTTCTTACGAAAAACCAGTGCTTATCTTTAAGCATAGCATTCGTTGTGGCACAAGCGCTATGATTAAACATCAACTTGAGGCGAATTGGAATTTTTCTACGGAAGAATTAGATGTTTACTACTTAGACCTCATTAACTACCGAACTGTATCAAACAAAATAGCGGAAGTATTTGGTGTACTGCATCAATCGCCACAAATTATAGTCATTAAGAATGGCGAAGCAACTTTTAATACTTCTCACTTGATGATTAATACTAATGCGATAAAAAAAGCCATTGGCTAACACTAATGCCACTTTTGTTAACAGAAGCGTTGTATTTTTCTTGTTTACAGAAGTGGCTTCTATGGATTTTCCGCGTCAGCACTATTATTAGTGTCCCCAACTTTTATTGCTGTAAAGAGAATGGTGATGTTCTTATCTATTGCTTCAACTACGGCTTCTTCTAAGAAATTAAAGTCAAATCCATCATTCATTTCATTAATGCCAACTGCTTCTTCGGATTCATATACAAATCGCCAAGAAGTATTATTAGAAAATGACGATTCGACATTTAGAACTACTCTTTGTGTAGCAATAATATCAAATAAAGTGATTGATTTTGAGTTGTTTGCATCTGCTGAAATCCATTGATAGATAGACTGGAATGGTTCAATGTTTAGAATATGCTTATTGATACTTACTAAATCAAAAACATTTACGCCATTTCTAGGGTTGGTGTCTAGAAGGGGCTTTAGCGTGTAAGTTTTTCCATCTTCTAAGTCTTCAATAAGGTAGTTGCCCGTAATATCCGTCGTTCCTGTTAGTTCATTATTTAACATTAGCCCTACGCCGCGCACTGCTTTACCGTTAGACATGGCAATTTTGCCTTGTATGTGGTATTTTTTTTCCGGTGCTGGATTTTCAATACCATCTAAAAAAAGTATATCGGCATTATTTGGATTAAGCCAATCTTTTAAGCGAGTTTCTGGTGTGCCACCGCCCTCCCATGCCAAAGCTAATCGCCCAGCAAAAGCCGTAGAAGCTCGGCAAAGTGTATCTATAACGCCACCGTGCAGTTGTGCGACCAATCTTTTGTTGTTATCAAACACGCCCGCCCCCGATGAGCCACCTTGAAAAGTACCCCCATTATTATAAGTAAGACGAAAATGGTGAGCAATTGGTGTTTTGTAGATGTTGATGTTATCGCGTTTAAACCAAACTTTCTCAGCATTAAAAATGATTGCTGTTCTGTTTTCGAGTGTAATTTTTTTGATGTCGGCAAATGGATGGTGAATTAAGGCTGATTGTTGTGGTATCTGGTCTCTTGCATCCCAGCCATTGAAAAATACATTATATTCTTGAGGAATACGATTCATCATTTCCACTAACAAAAAGTCAGTGTCCTGCCATTTTGAGCGCAGTTGACAACCCAATATGGATTGAGCAGATGGGTTTTGTGTTGGATTTTGACAACTGGGGCTTTCGTAATTGAAGTCGAAACGCCAAAGGTCGTACATAGGTGTAATGCCTTCCACGCAGTGGTCGCCGCTTAATACATAAGGTTTGCCATCTGCTAAAGTATTATTCATCAGTGTTCCTGAGCACCAAAATGTCCCTTCATTAGCCACCATCATGATTCGACAAACGCCTCGCTTTACTTCTTGCCAATTTGCTCCTTGTGGGCAGTTGATGTTTGTGTGGCAACGAGCCGATTTGCCAAATCCAATGCCTGATGCCCCTTCATTAACCGTTTGTGTGAGTGCATCCACTCTAAAAATCTGGAAAGTACCTTGTTCGCGCACCAATTTTGGTTCATAATATTCGATTACTACACTGCTACCATCAATTATGCCTGTTAAAAAGCGATTATTTTTGTTGTTGTTGCGCTGTGTGTATGCACCTAAAATCTGTTTTTCATCAGGGCTATACACAAATAGTTTACTACCTTTAGGTAAGTTGAATTTATCGTACATTACTATCAAGCCCTTGGCTTGAGAAACATTAATTTGAATGCGCCAAAGTCTATCTCCATTCGGAAATTCCAACCATGTGCCACTGTTCTGCAAATTAAAATTTGTATTAATCGGAACAGTAAAGCTATTGGAAAATTGATAAGATTTTTCTTCTAATTTTTGAGGCATGGACAGAGCAATCGCTTCTAGCGACATCTTATTTGTCCATTTTTCTTTTACCATAGGGTCAAAACTCACGGGTACACCTCCTACACTGACTTGAGCCATAGTAAAATTAACTCCAAAGCACAACAATAATAATATGATTAGGCGCATTTTTCATCGGTTTTATTTTCCTTATGCTTATATACGAAAGGCAAGCCATTTGGTTCTTTCAAAAAATAAAAGAAAGATTTAAGGAATCTCTGTACTATTACTATTAGTTGTCTGCTATTTTTTTATATTACTCTCAAAAGCGTCTTTATATTTTTTATTGAACCTTACATAAAATCCTAACTTTACGGTCAATAAAAAGAAATACAATTCGATTGTTATGAAAAAACCATTAATTTTAGTAACCAATGATGATGGCATTGCAGCGCCAGGCTTGCGTGCATTGGTGGACGTGGCAAAGCAACTCGGCGATGTAGTAGTGATTGCGCCTGATTCTCCGCAATCGGCTATGGGGCATGCCATTACCATATCAGGACCTATTCGACTGAATAAAGTCAATGTGTTTGAAGGGCTGGAGGCTTACGAATGCTCAGGTACACCAGTAGATAGTGTAAAGTTGGGCAAGTATGTGGTATTGAAAAATCGCCGACCTGATTTGTGCGTTTCTGGTATTAATCACGGCTCGAATGCTTCTATCAATATCATCTACTCGGGTACGGTTTCGGCAGCTATGGAGGCTTCTATTGAAGGCATTAATTCCATTGCGTTTTCTTTGCTCGATTTTTCTTGGGAAGCTGATTTTGAATCAGGTAAGGTATTCATTAAGCAAATTATGCAAACGGTGTTGGAAAATGGATTGCCAGAAGGTTGTAAGTTATTGAATGTCAATATTCCAAAATTGAAAGAGCACGAAATAAAAGGCATCAAAGTCTGCCGACAAGCAGAAGCATTTTGGGCAGAAGAATTTATGGAAGCAACTGACCCTAGAGGCGTACCTTACTACTGGATGACAGGCGAATTTGTGCTGCGCGATGAAGGCGAGGATACAGACATCAAAGCATTGGAAGCAGGTTATATTTCTGTTGTGCCATCTAAACATAATTTAACCGTTAATACTGCTATTGAGCCTTTAAAAATATTAGAACAAGCAACACCAATATTGATAGATAAGTGAACAAATAGCTATGTTTTGGAGAAATGAAATTTGGATTGGTTTATTAATGGGTTTTATTGCGCCATTACTAGGTTTTGGGGTATTGTATAGCATTTTTGCATTACTCGACCAAGAGGGGGCAGTAAGCGATATTGGTTTATCAAAAGACTTTCGATTGCGCACTATCGGTATTGTTTCGATTGGATTGAACGCCATTTTAATGAATCGCTTTCAGAAAAATAGAGCGACCGAATCCATGCGCGGCATCGTCATCATCACTTTTGTTTATGTAGTGGTTTGGCTGTATTTTTTTAGAAATTCGATTTCTTTTTAGCTTATGAAATACTACATCATTGCTGGCGAAGCTTCAGGCGACTTGCACGGCAGCAATCTAATGAAAGCCTTGCAAGAAGAGGATGCACAGGCGCAGTTTCGCATTTGGGGTGGCGATTTAATGCACGATGTTGGTGGGACATTGGTGCGCCATTACCGCGATTTGGCGTTTATGGGTTTTGTAGAAGTAATTGCCAATTTGAAAACCATTACGGCTAATTTAAAATTTTGCAAAGAAGATATTGCTCAATATCAGCCGGATGTATTGATTTTAATTGATTATCCTGGCTTTAACTTGCGCATAGCAGAATGGGCAAATTCTAAAGGAATACGGGTATTTTATTATGTTTCACCACAAATTTGGGCATGGCATACCAGTCGAGTGCATCAGATTAAGAAAGTGGTGGAACAAATGTTTGTGGTGTTGCCCTTTGAACCCGAATTTTATGCAAAATACGATTACAAAGTCAATTATTTAGGACATCCTTTGTTGGATGTGGTGGAGCAATTTAAGGCAAATTTGCCAGCCCCTGCTGGTTCTGATTTTAAATCGGTTCATCAGTTGAATGAGCAACCCATTATTGCTTTGCTGCCGGGCAGTCGTAAGCAAGAAGTTGAACGGATGTTGAAGGAAATGCTACTGATGGTTGGGCTTTTTCCGAACTATCAATTTGTCATTGCTGGCGCGCCTAGTCTGCCTGAAAGTTTTTATCAGGATATTCTAGCTAAAAGTGGTTTCTTGACCCACCATAATTTAAGGCTTGTTCATCATCAAACCTATGATTTATTGAATTGCGCCGATGCGGCGCTAGTCACTTCTGGAACAGCTACTTTAGAAACTGCTTTGTTCAATGTGCCTCAAGTAGTTTGCTATAAAGCAAATGCTATTAGTTATCAAATAGGGAAGCGTTTGGTGAATGTCAAATATATTTCTCTGGTGAATTTAATTGCAGATGAAAAAATAGTGCCAGAGCTAATTCAAGACCAACTCAATGCTACAACTTTAGAACATAGTTTGCGAGAAATCATACAAAATAAAGCAACTACTATAGCGGGTTATCAAAAAGTAAGGTTAAAATTAGGTGAACCAGGTGCATCAAAACGGGTCGCTAAAGCAATTTATGCGTATCTTACTCAACGATAAATAAGTAATTACCTCATCCATTCAAATTAAAAAAGCGGCATGTAAATTAAGACAAAAGGTATATCCAAAATTGTGCTAAAATACTACATTTGCTGCATGAAAATACAAATCAACACCGCATTGAAAGGAATGGCAATGGGTATAGCTGAGGTGATACCTGGTGTTTCAGGAGGCACTATTGCTTTTATCACAGGCATTTACGAAAAATTGATTGATAGCATCAAAGCATTCGGTCCTCAACTATTTACAGCTTTACGTGAAGAGGGTATCACTGGTGCTTGGAAAAGCATCAATGGTAATTTTTTGTTGGCTTTGTTACTAGGAATGGCTTTCGGAATTGTTGTTGGCGTTTTCGGTATTACACACTTACTTGAGCATTATCCCATCCTGCTATGGGCATTCTTTTTTGGTTTGATTATTGCCTCTGCAATCTATGTGGCTAGGCAGGTTGGGCGATGGAGCTTTGTTGAAATATTAGCTCTTTTAGTAGGTGCAGTCTTTGCTTACTGGATTACCATTGCTATTCCTGCTGAGGGAAATACAGCACTCTGGTTTGTTTTTTTATCGGGTGCTATTGCTATATCGGCTTTGCTGTTACCGGGCATTTCAGGAAGTTTTATTTTGCTTTTGATGGGTATGTACACGTTCATTATTCCAACAATCAAAACTGCCTTAAAAACCTTTGATGCACAAAGTTTACAAGTATTAGTGGTGTTTGCGCTAGGCTGCTTATTGGGTTTAGCTACTTTTTCAAGGGTACTTTCTTGGACGTTTAAGCATTTTAAAACACCTACTTTAGCTTTACTTACTGGCTTTATGATAGGTTCATTGAACAAGATATGGCCATGGCGCATTCCTGAGCAATGGCTGGAAAAAACTGCATCAGGCGAATATTTTAAACCAGAGATATTTACTTACCAAGCCTATCAATCTACTTTGGCAGCGGGCAACGAAGTGAAATTATTGGTAGAAAATAATGTTGCTCCTAGTGCGTTCAGTGCTATTACAGGCGATGGCAGTTATTTGTTGGGTGCTGTTATTTGTGCCATCTTGGGTTTTGTTTTAGTCTTTATCATGGAACGCTTATCTTATGTCAGCAAATAATCTTTATGGACTTATTGGTTATCCTTTGTCGCATTCTTTTTCAAAGGGATATTTTGCAGAGAAATTTCAGCGAGAAAATATTACAAATAGCTATTATGAAAATTTCCCAATATCCTCGATTGGAGTATTGCCAGAACTTATCAAGGAGCATCCGCATCTCAGAGGATTAAATGTTACCATTCCTTACAAGCAATCAATCATACCTTATTTACATGAATTGAGTGATTCAGCAAAAATGATTGGTGCAGTGAATACCATTAAAATTAGTGGTCAGCACTGGAAAGGATTCAACACAGATGAAATAGGATTTAGATTGTCTTTACTAGAATTGTTGCAACATTACCCCAAACCTTTCACTAATTTAAACGCTTTAGTGCTAGGCACTGGAGGTGCAGCTAAATCGGTGAATTATGTGCTAAAACAATTGAATATCAATTTTTTATCTGTCTCAAGGATGACTGAGAAAGAGAGTATCACCTATGAGCAAATTGATAAAGCAATAATGAAGCAGCATCTGCTTGTTATTAATACAACTCCACTTGGTATGATGCCGAACACCACAACTTGCCCATTAATACCCTATGATTTTATCAGCGAGCAACATTTTTTTTATGATCTTGTTTATAATCCCCTAGAAACCTTGTTCTTAGCGCAGGGAAAATTGCGTGGTGCAAAAACCATGAATGGGCTAAAAATGTTGCATTTGCAAGCAGAAGCAGCTTGGAAAATTTGGAATGACAATTTAGAATAATTGTTTATTCGTCAATTCAATCTAATTAATAACCAAAATTTGCTAAGTTCAATTTGCATCAATTACTAGATAGATATAAAATAAAGATATAAATGAAAAAATTAGGAGAACCAGTTCGTCAAATGAATACTAATTTATTAGAAATCATTAAATCTGAGATGAAGGATTTTGTTCAAGAGGATAAAATAACTGACATTAAGGAACTAATAGATTTTTCCAATACACAAATTGCATTTGAGCGAAAATCAAATGCACAGCTTAACAAAACCGCATGGCTATTCCGTCTTATGAATCAGCCTTGGATGGTCAATATTTCTTCAAAATTAGGAATTGCTGCTGTGAAAGCACGTCTTCCGTTTGCGGAAACCGCAATTAAGAAAACCATTTTTGAGCAATTCTGTGGTGGTACAACACTGCTCAATAGCCAACCAGTTATAGACCAACTATATGAATATAATGTGCTTTCTATTTTAGATTATGGAGTGGAAGCAAAAGAAACAGAGGACGATTTCAATGCAACTATGAATGAGATTATTCGTGGTCTGGAGTTTGCCGCTAACAATCCTAGTGTACCAGCCGTAAGTTGTAAAGTTTCTGGTATGGCGCGCTTCACATTATTGGAAAAGGTAAGTCAGGGCGAACCATTGTCGGTTCAAGAAACGGAGGAATTTCGCAACGTGCGCAAACGCATGGAATCCATATGTCATGTAGCACACAAGCATAATGTTGCGCTTTTCGTAGATGCAGAAGAAAGCTGGGTTCAGGATGCCATTGATGGCTTGGTGGAGGATATGATGCTGCTTTACAATAAAGAAAAAGCCATTGTTTACGGCACTTACCAGATGTATCGCAAGGACAGATTGAGTTATTTGGTCGATTCTTTCTCAAAAGCTACTCTAAATGGATACATTCTAGGTGCAAAACTTGTGCGCGGCGCATACATGGACAAGGAGCGCAAACGTGCGGAATGGTTAGGTTATGAATCGCCAATACAAGAAGATAAAGCAAGCACAGACAAGGATTTCAATAAAGCGGTTCAGTTTTGCTTGAATAATTATGAGCGATTGGCTTCTTGCAATGCTTCGCACAATAGAGAAAGCTGTGAATTACAAGTTAAAATAATGGCAGAAAAAGACATTCCTAAAAATCATCCTCATGTGAATTTTTGCCAGTTGCTCGGTATGAGCGATCATTTGACGTTCAACTTAGCCAAAGCAGGATTCAATGTGGCTAAGTACATGGTTTATGGTCCAGTAAAAGAAGTGCTGCCTTATCTTATCCGCAGGGCAGAAGAAAATACATCAGTCACTGGTGACATGAGCCGTGAATACAGTTTAGTTGCTTCAGAGGTGAAGCGCAGGTCTAGAAAGTAATGATGATGGATGACTACAAAAAAATTTATCTTTTGGAAAGAATAAAATTTTTAATATTGCTCTATATATAAGCATTGAGATAATGTGCTTTAAGATATCCAAAAAGAAACAACAACATAGCCTAAGCCATGGCAACGGAAAATACACTACAAGTCTTTATCTCTTATTCGCATAAAGATGAACCATTAAAAGTTGAACTAGGTAACCATTTGAGATTACTGGAGTATCAGGGATTAATTTCTGTATGGCACGACCGTAAAATTCTTCCTGGCGATGAATGGGATCATCAAATTAGCCAAAGTTTGGAGCAGGCAGATATTATTTTGCTTTTAGTCAGCTCAGATTTCATTGCTTCCAAATATTGTTGGGATATCGAAGTAAAACGTGCTATTGAACTACACGAATTTAGAAGAGCAGTTGTTATTCCCGTCATTTTAAGAAGTGTAGATTGGACACTTTCGCCTTTTGGAAAATTACAAGCACTTCCGCAAAATGCACAGCCTATTACTTCCGCAGCTAGTAAGGATGACGCTATGCGTTTTGTATCGCAGGAAGTGCGCAAAGTGGCAATGGAGTTAATCCAGAAAAAGCAAAAAGAGAGGGAAATGGCTAAAAAAATGGCAGCCATTTCGGAATATAAGAAAATGTATGAAGGCTTAGTTTCGGAGGGCAAAATTAGTCCTGTCAAGCAATTCATGCTTGACGATTTTCAGCGGAAAATGGGATTAACAGACGAAGATTTGGCAATGTTAAGGCAAAACACATCGTCAAAAGATAATAAAGAAGAAAATCAAGCGACTTACAAAAATGCCTTTCAGCGAGCGGTGGAAGAATATGGCTTTCCACTACTGGAGTCCATTAGAAAAGACTTAGATTTAGTATTAGATTATTTAGGATTAACCCATCCCCAAGTAGCTAGTCTTGAGAAACAAGTCGTGCAACACTACATCAGTAATCAACCAACTACGCTAGAAACACCTCCTGTAACGGCATTTTCATTACCGAGTGAGCCTGCTGTTAGTCCTACAAATCATCTTTCTACCAAGAGTGGTATTGATTACACCCAGCTAGAAACACTGCTTAAAGAAGAAAAATGGGAATTAGCGGATAAACGCACCAGAACTATTATCTATGAATTAACAGACCGAACCGTACACATTGGTTTAAGAGTAGAAGATTTGAAGCTGCTTCCTTGTGAAGATTTGAGGTTACTCAATCATCTTTGGGAAAAATACAGTAGTGGGTGGTTTTGCTTTGCAGTACAGCGTGATAGTTATTTTATGTTGGGTAATGCAAGTGATTTCTTCAAATCACTTAGTGTAATTGAGCAACGTAAAGGGTTTTATAAATTTTTATTTGGCGATAATTATGTTGGCGCAGAAGGTACTTACGGTCGCTTAAAAAATATTACGGCTACTAATTTAACTGCACTGCCGAAGGGATATTTGCCCGCCGTAGGGGAATGGACAGTTGCGAATGAGGTAAACGTGGATAAACTTTATCTTGAATTTTATAATAGAGTTAATGATTGTTTAAGAAGAAATACTTAAAAAATTAGGCATATCCAAGAAGATATGCCTAATTTTTTAAGTTTATAAAATTGCCCTACAAAAGGCGATTAAAATTTATGGCTTACGCCCAAACTAAATGTAGTGCCAGGATTAATACTGGTAAAGATTTGAGGTTGTGCTCTGAATGCCTCGTACAAGCTCTCTATACGGTCATTCAATATGTTAGCTACCCTGAAATCTATCGTCGTATTTTTTTCCACACCTATTCTTTTATTGACACTGAAGTTTAAACTATGGAAAGGTTGGAAATAAATATCAGGAAATAGACCTGCTCCTACAATTTCTAGTGTTTTACCCTTTACATTATAGAATAAACCACTTTCCCATCCATTATCTTGGTCGCTGTATGTCAAGCCAACATTAATTACATAAGGTGATTGACCTGCCATCGGACGCGTATTCTTCAAATTTTCATCTTTCTTTTCGTAAGTTTTACGAGAGTTAAACTCTATGTTCGTCATATCAATCTCCGAAGCAACTAATGTGAAATTACCACTAATATTGAATTTTCTCAACTTCTCGGAAATGATACTCAAGTCCCTTCTAAGCTCAAATTCCAAACCTATTACTTCTCCATTACCCACATTTCTGGTTTGGAACTCTGTACTAGTTTGCTGCTCGGGAATACGAACTAGCTCGATAGGATCATCAAAACGCTTGTAGAAACCACTTACAGAAAATAATTGACCGCCAGGTAAATATATTTCCCAACGCAAGTCAAGGTTATCTATTCTAGTTTCTGTTAACTGACCATTCCAGTCCGTATAAGGGAATAAGCTACCATTGAAGATACGATTAGTAATTGGGTCTAATATTTGCGCAAAGGATAATTCTTTGAAAGAAGGACGAGCGATGGTTCGAGAATAAGCAAAACGAAGATTCTGTTGTGGTGTTAAGGCATAAATTAAGTTGACAGATGGGAAAAAGTCTAAATTGTCTAACACTTTTTCATTTTCTAAATTGTTGCCATTTTCGATGTCGCCACTAGCAAAACGCTGGTCTCTACCAGTATGTCGTTGAACATAATTTTCTGCTCTTACGCCAATAATCGTCTTTAAATTATTGATTGGATAAAATTCATTAGAAACATAAAATCCAGTGTTGCTCAAGCTAGAGTTATAAGCATTCGGGTTAGGATTATTGTTTCCTGACTGATAGTACAATGAATTAGGGCGATTAGGAAAAATATTAATCGGGTCTAAGACATTAGCAATATTTGTACTTGTCCAACGTTGAGAGCCAAAGAATTGAATATCAAAGAATAAAATTTCGTAATCCCTTTCTTTATAAACTTGACTAATACCAAACTTCAATCTGGCAGTTTGCCCTGCGAACGTATATTTTCTTGTAATATCAATTTTACCAACTGCGTTTACCTCTTCCAAGTAACGCCAAATACGAGCGGGATTACCACCTGCACCAGCAATGAATGAAGTATCTATCGCTCTTTGTGTAAATGCTGTTTTACGAATATCTGGGTCTTCAGATACGGAAAGTGTTGGCGATAAACGCCAATCTATTTCCCATCGGTCGCCATTGATATTATGCTTACCATTTATTAATACATTAGTTAATGAGCGTTGGTTATACTCTAAGTTATTAGAAAACGCAAAGTAGCCTGATTGTCCAACTGCTTCTCCATCATTGTCAATCTGTAATTCCGCTGCTCTACTTTCTCCGTTTTGCAGGCGCATGACAGTTAGTCTGATTTTACTAGTTTTAGATTTATAAGCTAGCCCACCTAATGCACCGATAAGGATGTTGCGTTCGCCTAGTTGCCCATTTTGAATCGTTGCATAACGCATTTCAAGTATTTCTGGGTTAATCAGACGTTGATATTCTCCATAAGTAATATCATCGTAATATTTCAGACTCGAATTGTAAGATAGTGAGAAGATTGCTCCTAACTTACGTTCTTTTTTTAAGTTGAATTGATTGCCATAGGAGACTCCCGCGCTGTAATCTATGGGACTTGTTTTACGCTGTGTGGCTAACTGTGGATTAAAACTTCTCACAAATTGGTTGACTTCGTCTGCAGATGCACCACTAACAGGAGTTGGTATATTGATTACTCTTGCTCGTTCAGGTAAAGCCCTTGTGCCATCGTCAAAACCTAACCAGTCTGTTTTTCCACCATCATAGAATAAATAATCTGAATTAAGATGCATGGCTGGATTGACACTCATACTTAGAGAGGCATTAAATACTTTTTGATCTGGAAAATCTTTAGTCTCAACGTTCAATAATCCCCCTGTGAAGTCGGCAGGCATATCTGCTGTAAAGTTCTTGCTAACAATGATGTTATCAATCAAGTTCGTAGGGAAAATATCCATCTGTAAAGTATTTCTATCAGGGTCTAGACCAGGTATGTCCACTCCATTAAGAGTTGTTTTGGTGTATCTATCCCCTAGTCCTCTCACATACACATACTTACCATTTTCGATGGACACTCCTGTAACGCGTTTAGCGGCTTCTACTGCAGTACCATCACCTGTCAATTGGATACGTGCGGCAGAAATACCATCTAAGATAGGACCTGCGTTTTTCTTAATGAGCAAAATAGCTGATTCAGAAGTTCTTATGGCGTCGGCTTTAACTACCACTTCTTGTAGGGTTACACTTTCATCAGATAACTGTAAATCTTTTAAAAGTGTAATTCCGTTTGTATTCACAACAACGCCTTCAATTCTTAAATCTTTGTAGCCTACATAGGAAATTTGGATATTGTAGGTACCCGGTGCTATTCCGATAGTAAATTCACCATCTAAGTCTGTTGATGTACCCGATTCTGTTCCTTCGACTAGAACATTAGCACCTATGACTGTTTCTCCTGATTTCCCTTCAATAACAGAACCTCTGATAGTTCCTGTTTGTGTAAATGAGGAAGTAAAAGACAAAATAACAATTAGAAGAGTAAATAAAAATCTCATTGTTTTTTTTTAAATAGTGACTGAAAAAAGGCTTACTCCATAAGAGTAAGCCTTCTCATCAAATATTAATTAGATAGATTTTTTCATCAACATTTTAAAATCCATAGATAAATTGATCTTAAATACCTTGGAATGCTTTTGCTTGTGCAGCCCATGTCCAACCAAATACTGAAAGATCAGCTTGTGGTGTTCCACCAGCAGTAATACCTGAAGGGACAGCACCATTTACATATTTACTTAAATCAGCGGCAGGAACATTAAAGAAAATGTTTTCAAATGTTACACCAGGAGCAGTAACTCTGTTTAGTCTTTGACTTACTGCAGTAATTCCAGTGAAGTACAAGTTTTTAAGAGCAACGATAGAGTTTTGATCCACATTGATCATATCCTCACAGATACGAGTACCTACACCAGCAATAATACTGCCTTTTGTGATAGTATGACCAGCTTGGAAAGAACCTTCTGGACCATCTAACTCAAAACAGTGACCTACTGGAGCAATAACAACAAAATTTTCTAACGTACCTGCCCAAGATTGGTCTGTATCAATACCATCATCTCCTACATTCCAAGTAACAACGTTTTTAGTATTTACTGTTCCACCGAACCATTCAATGCCATCATCTTGGTTAGCAATTACTTCTATATTTTCAATTACTGTACCACTACCAACGCCACCTAAAGTAAGACCATTGATTTCGTTACCTGCACCAATGTTAGCACCGCCATGACGGATAGAAATGTATCTGATAGTACCAGAATTGTCATCATTTTGATTTCCACCATATAGACCATTAGGGTCAGATGTTGGAATACCTTCAATCTGAACTTCATCTCTATCACCAGCAGCGTTAGAAGCCGAAATTTTCGCTCTTCCTAAAACGATTACACCGCCCCAAAGACCATTTATATCACTATCAAGGTTTGGACTACCAAATCTACCTGCAGCAATATCAGCAGGAGAGATTTCGTCCGCTACTGAAGTGAAGATAATAGGACGAGTTGCTGTACCGTTGGCTACTAGCTTACCACCTCTAGCTACCAATAGTGCTGTTGCGTTAGCACCTGTACCTGCTTGACCTTTAATGATGGTACCTGGCTCAATAGTTAAAGTAGCACCATTAGTTACTGTAATTCTACCTCCTAAAATATATTCCTTGCTTGAAACCCATGTAGTGTTAGCAGTAATATTGGATGTCACAAGAACAACATTTTGTTCTGCTTCAATATTAAGAATAGCGGTAGCATTAGCTTTTTGTCCTTTACTGTCTGTTACTACTAAATTGATTGCAGCAGCACCTGCTGTTGTACCTGCATTGAAGTTGATTTTAACTACACCACCTGAAACAGAACCTGTACCGTTAGTTACAGTAACACCTGTACCTGTTGCAGTGTAAGTAGCTGTAAGTCTTGAGTCAAAAGATACTGTAAAATCAACAGATGCACCTTGTTGACCACTTTTTACATTTGTAACCGCAGTTGGTGCTGTTACACTAGGAGCTGTAAATGTTACAACCTCATCTTCTTTACATGAAATGTTAAATACAATAATCAAGGCTAGTAATGAAACTAATAGCTTGTTTTTCATAAATCTTTATTTTAATTAAATTATAAATCTTATGCAAAGATGGATGTGTAATATGAACTCTTGTTTAACACTATATTAATTTATTATTAATTATTTTTCTTAATGCGCTGCAATAATTGTAAATGCTTGCACTCAATAAATCAAAATGTAAAAAATAGTATGTTAAAATGGAAGAATAATTAATCCGTTTTTATTTTATAATTATTCGTTTTTTTAAAATTACATTTTTGCTTACGACAACTACCCAGTATATCCCTTTCGATAAATGACTTATCTGAATATTTGCTGAAGAATCTGATGCACTATAGATTTTGCTTAAAACTACTCGCCCTAGTATATCCACAATTTGAATATTAAGAGGAGCAATAGATATTGGCGTGTAATTAACAATGATATATTCATCAGCAGGATTAGGAAAAATCTGAATTTGGTTTGCCAAGTAATAAAAAGTTGAGCTAAACATCACATTACAATCTTCACAAGTTTCAAAACAAAAAGCGGGCAA
>CALDYY010000143.1 GCA_937944245.1 uncultured Saprospiraceae bacterium
TAATTTACCCTTTTACTGCTCTAGTCATTTCTCGTTTGCCAGGAGGACCTTGCAAGCATTCTATCTCGAAGCCAACGGCTTTTAATGTACGTTTTACTTCACCTTTGGCGCAGTAAGTTGTCAAGATACCTTCTGGTAAAAGGGCATCATACATCTTTTTTAATAGGGGTTCTTCCCAAAGATGAGGTTGTGCATTTGGAGCAAAAGCATCAAAATAAATGATGTCGAACTGCTCTTGAAATTCGACTGTTTCAAAAAAAGTATGAAGTTTAAGGAGAGTAAAATTATCGTTAATGGCATATTTAACATTCCAAGGCGCTGTGTGCAAACGCCGCAAACAATCTTCATCAGTTTCTGAAACACGAAGTATGTCGTTGTAATTGAGCAATGCTACTTGAGCATCATCGATAGGATAGGCTTCCACAGTAGTGTAATTAATACACAAGTTTCGTTTTTGTGCTTCGAGGTAAGTCATTAAAGCATTTAAACCTGTGCCAAATCCCATTTCAAGAATCCGAATATCCTTTTTTAGTACAGCTTTAAAGCGCAAAGCAGCATCAATAAAGACGTGCTGTGTTTCTCGAACAGCACCATATTTCGAGTGATAGCTTACTTTAAATTCCTCCGAAAAAATGGAGTGAGAACCGTCTTGCGTTTCAAAAATCGCTTGTTCGTTCATAAACTTCTACATGGGTTTTGCTAAAGGCACACCTTACCAGCAAAAGCTCTCTCAAATGCTATAAAATCGCATTTAGCATCTATGCTATTAAAATGCAAAAACAAGCGAAATGGTTGCGTGTTCCATCTAAAACGTATCGTTGTAGCATTCATGTAATTCGGTAAGGCTAATATCAAACTGGGCAGCATCATAAGTGCATTCACCATTGCGTATGAGCAGCAACTGTGGTGATTCATGTGGTGTACTAAATTGCTTTGCTATTTGATCAGATAGGTTGCGGTAACTTAAAATATCTAAGTAATAAGGAGCAATTTCTTGCTCTGAAAAATCCCAGCTGTTTTCAAGGCGCATTTTTGCCATTGCACTAATGCCACATTGTGTACTGTGTTTAAAAATCATACATGGAATTAATTCAGAAACTGATATAATTTCTATTATTTGCTGAGGTGTACTCAGCATTCTCCAGTTCAACTTATGTTGATTGTTCATTGACCGCCTAATGAAGATATTGTTAAGATAGATTTGATGTTACTTCAATATGTTGATGATAGCGTTTACAACTGCTGATTTCACTGTCTGCTCTAAAGAAAAATTGTTAGGGCAGCCATATCCTCTGTTGCAAGAGGTAAAAGAAATTGTAAGGGCTAAAAAGCCAACAACAGTTAGTGTTTTACTAAGACTCTTTTTCATTTCGATATTAATATTTTGTAATAAACAACATGAGCATTTTTCAAACGGTATTCGATGTAAAAATATTTTTGTTTTGCAGCTATTTTTACAAATTACCAGCAAAAATGGCTGTAAACAGAATTAATCGCAATACCAAACTATTTAATGTAGAACTGCAAGATTCACTGGATTGTTTCAAACTTGCTAAGAAAATTTTAAGGTAAATATAATATTGTTAATTGTAGGTGTATTGTATCATGTTGTAAGATTTACCTGTGTATTTTTGACAACATAAAGCTATGTATTGTTACAACATTTATGGTTAAAATCTAATTTAAGGTAGGTATTGTTCTAGTTATCAAAATACTTTCAATTATGAGTGCACCAAAAATGTATATCTGGTTCTCGTTAGTAATAATAGGGTCAATCGCATTATTAGCGAATTCTTCTGGAGCAATTTCTGAACATACAGGTGCACCAGGCGAGCAGAGTTGCGGTAGATCGTCCTGCCACAATGTAATGCCTAATCAAGGGAGTGCGACTATTGCGATTGAGTTCTCAGATGCTGCTGATCGCTACCGTTTGGGCGAAACTTATACCATGAAAGCATTTATTACCAACGCTGCTACACCTGCTAAGAATGGCTTTCAGATTGTTGCGCTAGATGCAGATAACAAAAATGTTGGCGAGTGGATTTTAACTGAACCTAATCGAACAAAGATTGAATCAGGCTTTTCGTTTAGAGATAGAAGATACATTACACATACTTCAGGAGGTAATCAACAAACTTCTTGGAATTTTAACTGGAAAGCACCAAGTAATGCAGTAGGTGAAATTACATTCTACCTAGCCTTGCTGGATGCCAACAACAACGGCTCAAGTTCTGGCGACCGTCTTTACACCACATCCAAAAAGATTCTGCTTGACCAAGTGAGTAACACTAAAAATTTAGAAAGTGAAGGGGCTATTTTGATAAATAACATAGCAGACAAATCCGTAGAACTGAATGATGAAGGTGTATTTAACTATTTTATATTTAACATAAATGGTCAACTGGTACAGCAGGGTACAGCTCAACAAACGATTAGTACACAAGCGTTGGAAAATGGTATTTACATCTTAATCTTAAAATCATCATCATTTTCTGCTACACAAAAAATTGTAGTGCAGCATTAGTATTTGCTAATATTTGTGAATGAATAAGTTGCTGCTGTTTATCAACAAATACCTTGATTTTAGGTAAAATAGCAGTTACTTGCACCACAAGGTGTAAAATAATATGCCATGCTCAAATTGCGGTACTGGGTTACTACTTTATTGATTTTATTTCTTGTGAGTTTGCCTTTTTCTAAAGGTGTTAATTCTGTGGCTATTGTAGGGCTAACGATGCTAGCGCTTGTACAAATCATCAACTCGAAAAAAAGTGAATTTCAATGGATTATGCTTTATCCAATTATAGTTTGGTTCAGTCTGGCGTTGAGTTTAATCTACACAAGTGATGTTGCTAATGGCTTGCAGCAACTGTATCATCAAATTCACTTGCTATTGCTGCCTATCATTTTCATAGTTCATCAAGAGGAGCTAAAGCAGCGGTTTCATTTTTATCTAGCGATTTTCAACTTAGCAGTGGGAGTAGCAGCCTTAGTAACACTTGGTTTTTATGTTTTAGAGGAACAAACTGCCCAAGCTATTGTAAATCGCTTTTCTTTACTTAAACCTTACATCATCCATGAAGCTAAGGATGCTTTTGGCGCATATAGTCCCTTTTTAGACCGCTTACATTTTGGCTATTTAATTGGTATTGCTGTGATGACTAGCTTATTTCAAGTCGTTGCAGATGTGAAAGGAAAGAAAACTTTAATGGCTATAAATACAGTAATTTTATTCACCGCCTTAGCTATTTTAGGTGCAAGGGCTGCTCAATTAGGTACACTACTCGCACTCCTGTTTGCTGCTATTTTGATGCACAAATTCATTTTGCATTATCTTTTCGGAACTCGTTTTTCTGGGAAAAAGGCAAGTATTACTTTCATTGCTAGTGTTCTACTTAGTGCAGTGCTATTGCCTTGGCTGCTCTATAAAAATGTGCCTGCCGTACAAACTCGTTACAATCAAATGTTGTGGGAAATGGCTGTGATGGAAAATAACACTTACACCGAATACAGCTATACCCATTTTACGAGTATCCGAAGAATATTGAGCTGGAAAAACACCATAACTTTAATTCAGCAGTATCCTTTACTGGGCGTTGGTATTGGCGATTTGAATAATGAATTGGCTGTTACTTATCAAAAAGATTCACCAGCATTTCCTGTCAATTACCATCAGCAATTTCTCTATTATTGGTCGAGTGCAGGATTATTGAGTTTTGCAGTATTTGTTGCTGCTTTCGTTCATTTTTTTGTGGCAGGGCTTAGAAAAGTACATTTTGCCTCAAAAGCACTTTCTTTTTCTTTTGCTATTTTCTATGGAATTATATTTTGTTTGGATGCGCCATTGGTTTATCAAGTTGGGGGTGTAACTTATTGGTGGTTTTTTCTTTGGTGCTTATTGCTACAAGATAGTGATTTGAATTAGGTGTAAAATTTTAAATTCCTTTACTTTGTACTAAAATAAAAAGCAATTATTGTTTAAGTATTGTGGATGTCTCACTCACAAAGGAGAAAAAATAGATGTCCGAATATCTTAGGCAGACAAATAGAAAAAATATGGCAAAAGAAATATTTGATAAAGTTGAAGCGATTATTGTTGAGATTCAAGCGGCGCAACCTGAAGGCGCTGAGGCTATCGAACAATTCAGAATCAAATACTTAGGCACAAAAAACATCATCAAACCCTTGATGGGGGAGATACGCAATATTCCTAATGAACAGAAAAAAGAATTTGGGCAACTTATTAACAAGGCAAAAGAAGTCGCAGAGGAAAAGTTTGCTGCATTGCAAGCGGTAAGTGTCGCAGAAGCAGCGCAATCAGATGCCAATTCAATTGATTTAACTGCTCCAGGCGAACCACTTGCGTTGGGTGCACGCCATCCCGTCTCGATAATGATGAACCGAATTATTGAAATTTTTACTCGTATTGGTTTTACTATCGCAGAGGAGCGTGAAATTGAAGCGGATTGGTATAATTTTACAGCCATGAATACGCCTGAAGACCATCCAGCAAGAGATATGCAGGATACTTTTTACATGCGAGGCATAGAAAATATGCTCTTGCGCACACACACCTCATCCGTGCAAGCGCGTGTGATGACAACTCAAAAGCCACCTATTCGCATTATCGCACCAGGACGCGTATATCGAAATGAAACTATTTCTTCCCGTTCGCATTGCCAATTTCATCAAGTGGAGGGGCTTTATGTAGATGAAAAAGTATCCTTTGCCGATATGAAGCAAACGCTGCTTTATTTTGCTAAAGAAATGTATGGACCGCAAACAGAAATTCGCTTGCGTCCTTCCTACTTTCCATTCACAGAGCCTAGTGCAGAAATGGATGTTTATTGGGGTTTAAAAGATGAAACGGATTATCGCATTACCAAAGGCACGGGTTGGTTAGAAATTTTAGGCTGCGGTATGGTTGACCCTGCTGTACTAGAAAATTGTGGTATTAACTCAAAGAAATATACAGGTTTTGCATTTGGGATGGGCATTGAGCGCCAAGCGATGCTCAAATATAGAATTAGTGACATTCGCTACCTTTTTGAAAATGATGTTCGTTTGATGAAGCAATTTGGAAGAGCCTTTTAGAAATAATAAATAAGAACACAGATGATGCGGATTTAACGGATGACCACAGATTTTTATTTGTTAAAATTCACATTCCTATATTAGCCTTTTCCCATTTAGATAAAAATTAATAGGCACGGGTTGGGATGGGGCGAAAAAATTACTTTCGCAAGAAGTCTATTATCTATTGTATTACTTGAAATTATTTTTTAAAAAAATAAATCATTGGGAACTAATTAAATGTGGCTTGAGTTGATTAGGACAGATTGAATTGCAAAATATCCTAATAGTTATTCCCTATGGTAGCATTAGAAACTAACGCAGCTAAAATTTTTGACAAGGAGTTCTATCCACATGTGAACGCCTTATACAACTTTGCGTACAACCTTGTCAAAAACGAGGATGATGCTAATGATCTAGTGCAAGAAACTTATCTTCGGGCATTCAAAGCTATTGATAGCTACCAAGAAGGGACAAACGCTAGAGCATGGCTTTTCAGAATATTAAAAAATAATTTTATCAACGATTACCGAAAAAAAAATGTACGCCCAACAGAAGTGGAATACGAAGAAGTGTTGAATTTTCACGATGAAGAAGACACGCCTTATTCTACTTATTCTGATTTGCGAATAGAATTATTTGACCATATTGTTGGTGATGAAGTAACCAAAGCATTAGAAGGATTGCCATTGGAATATAGAATGGTGATTCTACTTCGAGACTTTGAAGATTTTTCTTACGAAGAAATAGCAAAAATATTAGATATTCCGATTGGTACGGTTCGTTCAAGATTGCATCGTACTCGGAATGTGTTGAAAGAAAAGCTCAAAGATTATGCAAAATCAGTGGGCTTCGAGTAAAAAAATAGGCTAGTTAATAACGCTTGTTATCTGCTAGCCTATTTTTTAGCTTAATTTTTTAGAAAAAATTGTGTTGAAATCATTAATAACTAAAATTACTTAATTTCACCTAAGATGCGTTTTTTTACGCATTCACTAAATCTAATACACGTGACAATGCTACATTGCATACTAGCGAATATCAAGAAAAGTAGTAAAAGCAGTTTGATGTTGCAAGGTAAACCCTTTGTTCTCGGATTTGGTGTCTTTCTGCCTGTGGGGTTAAGTACAAAAAATTTTTAAAGTGATGAAAGAGTTTAAAAATTTTCAAGAGCTAGTCCAAAAAGTAACAATGTACTTGGATAACGAACTCAGTCCAGAAGAAGAAAAAGTGCTACTCAGAGAAATTCAATCCAATCCAGAATACGGAAACTTACTTAGCAAAGAGCGATCCTTTAGAGAATTTATAAAGAGCCAAGTGCATCGCAGAGAAGTTTCTCCCTCACTTGTTCAATCCATAAAAGAAAAAATACGATTGCAAACCCCAACTTTTGCAAAGGAAACTTTTAAATGATATTGCTTCGTTTTGCTGATATTGTTGCTAATATTGCACGAGTAACTTACGTACAACGCCTGTCATTTCATAAAGTAGTGGTGGGTGTGGTCATTTAAAACAGCGTAACATGAATTGGGAATTTAGCGGTTCAGGAGTGGCACTGGTAACACCACTACACCAAGACGAGAGCATTAATTACGAAAAATTAGCATCACTTATTAATTATCATGTCGAACATGACACCGATGCTATCGTCGTAGCAGGTACGACAGGTGAAGCCTCTACACTAACGGTAGAAGAACACAAGGAATTAATCAAGCAAAGCGTTAAAATTGCTGATGGGCGTATCCCTGTTATTGCCGGCACAGGTAGTAACGAAACTCCTTTGGCTATTGAATTGAGCGTACAAGCAGAAGAAGTCGGAGCGTCTTCTTTGCTCATCGTAACACCTTACTACAACAAGACGAACAACAAAGGGCTTATCAAGCATTACGAAGCCATCGCAGATGCTGTAAATATTCCTATCATTCTTTACAACGTTCCAGGCAGAACAGGGATGAATATTTCACTTTCAGCTATGGTCGAACTTTCCAAAATTGATAAAATTGTTGGTGTAAAAGAAGCTAGTGGGGATATTTCCTATGCCCTTGAAATCGCTCGACTTTGTGGAGAAAATTTTGCTATTATCTCTGGAAATGATGATATTATTGTACCCATGATGGCGATTGGTGGAAAAGGGGTTATTTCAGTAGTAGCAAATATATTGCCTAGAGAAACACATCAAATCACACAGTTCTTTTCAGAAGGAAAAACAAAAGAAGCTATTGCCTTGCAGTTAAAATATAATGGATTTATTAACAGTCTCTTCTACGAAACCAACCCTATTCCCGTGAAAACAGCAATGAATTTACTAGGTTGGGAAGTAGGACCGTTGCGCTTGCCTTTATATCATATGGACGAGCAAGCTCTGGAACGTATGAAAGCAGAAATGCGTAAAGTGGGCTTGTTGTAAGCTGATTTAGCTGTTTAGTTTGCCTGAATTTTATTAACACATAGCCTATATGAAAATAGTTGTCTTCGGTTTTGGTACAATGGGGAAACTCCTTTGCGATGCTGTAAAGGAGCATCCTCATTTGGATTTAGTGAACGTTATTGAGCCTTATGGAAGAGACGAACATCAAATGGTATCCTCAAATTTAGAGAAATTGACACCCAACTTTGATGTAATGATTGACTTTTCACATCCTGCAAATATTCAAATGATTTTGAGCTACTGCACTGCCCATAAAAAGCCTTTGGTCATCTGTACGACGGGCTTTGACCAAGCAGCTATTGAAAGCATCACTTTGGCAGCAACTTTTATTCCTATTGTGTTAGCATCCAATACTTCGCAAGGTATCAACTTGATGCACCAACTTTTGAGAAGGGCTATTCAAGCACTAGCTGCTGATTTTGATATTGAAATCATAGAAACGCACCACAATAAAAAGCTGGACGCACCCAGTGGAACAGCCAATAGTTTGCTAAAAACCATACAAGAAGCCCTGCCAGAGCCTTACAGAGTAGAATACGGCAGACAGGGCATGGCTAAGCGAACGCAAAAAGAAATTGGAATACACAGTTTAAGAGGGGGCACTGTTGTTGGTGAACACACCGTCGTACTCGCAGGCGAAGACGAAATCATTGAAATCAAGCATACAGCGCTTTCTAAAAAAGTATTTGTAAAAGGCGCTATTCGTGCGGCACAATTTATACATCAAAAACCAGCAAAACTGTATAGCATGGAAGATGTTATTCAATAGGATTTGGACGCAAATGTTGAACTGCAGCATCGAGTTCGTCATAAAATGCTTCGCCATACTTTCGGATAATTGCTGCTTTAACAAACTGATAAACAGGAAGTTTAGCCTTTTTTCCTGCGGTGCAAGCAGCGGAACAAATCTCCCACTCGTCATAATTCATCGCTTTAAATCCAGTTGCTTCATTTTGATAGACCCGAATTGGATACAAATGGCAAGAAATAGGCTTGATAAAATCTGTTTTTCCTGCCCTATGCGCTTGCTCAATGCCGCAGCGAGCAATGCCTAAATTGTCATAAGTCAGAAATACACAAGCACCATTCGGCATTAGGTTGGTGCCATACTCTCCTGTTTCTTCATAGTATTCATATAATCCATTTTCTTCGATTCTTTTTACAGATTCTGGTCGAAGAAAAGGTTTGATGTCTGCATATATTTCTTCTAAAATGCGTAATTCTTCCTGTTCTAATGGTGCGCCATAATCGCCTTCCCAACAGCAAGCACCTTTACAGGCATTCAAGTTGCATAGGAATTGCTCTTCCCAAATTTCTTGACTCACAAAAATATCTTGTATGATTAGCATAATTGGCTCTTTTTATTGTTTTGTACTAAACGCTGATTATTCACTTTCGATGCAAAGAAAATTATTTTTACAACTGCCTGAATAAACGTAATTTTATCCAAATCATTTGAGCAATGATTTATGACTCTAACTTACTTCTTTCAATTTACTAAAGGCTAAAAAAATGAATGCGATTAGTGTATTCGACATGCTTAAAATAGGGGTTGGACCTTCTAGTTCGCATACATTAGGTCCTTGGAAGGCAGCCAATACTTTTGCTCAATATTTAGAGCAATTTAATGATATTCAAGAAGTTAAGGTGTCTTTATTTGGGTCTCTAGCACTGACGGGTAAAGGACATGGCACAGATATTGCGCTAATGATGGGCTTGAGTGGTGAACAGCCTGAAACCGTTGATTTACAAAAAGTAACAACTTTGCCTCAACGAGTACAAATCACTCATCAACTTCTACTTAATGGGGAGCGAACCATTATTTTTCATCCACAGCAGCACATCATCTTCAATTTTTTGGAGCGTTTGCCATTTCATTCAAATGGAATGCTTTTTGAAGCCTTTGATAATCAAGGGGATAAAATAGCCGAAGAAGTATATTACTCTTTAGGTGGAGGTTTTATTAGTAGAGGGGAAGAAGTGTTGGAAATAGACCGAATGCCACCTAAATACGACTGCCCCAATGCGATACGTTTATTGTTAGAATGTCAAAAAGCACAACTTAGCATTGCAGAATTAGCATTACAAAATGAACTTCAATGGACATCATTGCCAGAAATTAAACATCGAATTAACCGAATTTGGGAAGTAATGAAATCGTCTGTTTACAAAGGTTGCCATACAGAAGGAATACTTCCTGGCGGATTGCAGGTGAATCGTCGAGCAGCAGCAATCAACAAAAAGTTGTTAAACGGCATTCATTACGATAGTTACGAAACATGGTTGGCAGCTATTGCTCAGTCTGTGCATAATTTTTCCACTATTTCTAAATGGATTGGCTGCTTTGCTATGGCAGTAAATGAAGAAAATGCTGCTTTTGGCAGAATTGTAACGGCACCAACCAATGGATCTGCTGGCGTTATTCCTGCTGTATTACACTATTATTGCTGCTTTGTGAATCCACGAGCTTCAGGAGATGATATCATGCGCTTTTTGCTTACTACTTCACAAATTGGAGCTTTGTTCAAACTTAATGCTACCATTTCGGCGGCAGCAGGTGGATGTCAAGCAGAAATTGGGGTATCTTCTGCTATGGCGGCAGCAGCTTTGACCGAGTGCTGTGGCGGAAGCGTAGAACAATCCTTAGTAGCTGCTGAAATAGCGATGGAACATCATTTAGGATTAACTTGCGACCCAATCGGTGGTTTAGTGCAGATTCCTTGTATTGAACGTAATTCCATGGGTGCAATAAAAGCCATTATGGCAAGCAATTTAGCCCTTGAAACTGAACCGCAACAGGCTAAAGTTTCTCTTGACCAAGTGCTAAAAACGATGTGGGAAACGGCTAATGATATGAATGAAAAATATAAAGAAACTTCCACTGGCGGATTGGCGGTACACGTTACTGTCCCTGAATGCTAGTTTATAATTATAAAATGAGAATTATTGGATTGATACTCTTATTGTGGGTTGCGCCCATACCTATTTCAAAGGGTTGTAGCCCCTTCGTTAAATCATTTAGTGGCTATTCTTTTGTTAGTCGAGATGTCATTGTTAATGCAGCAAAAGAAATTCCTTTTGCTTTTAATTTTGATTTTGGGTTGATTTATCAGTATTTTGGCGATGATGCTACACAACAAGAACGGCGAAACTTGAAAGAGTGGCAAGAGCGGGTATGTGATTACGCCGACCTAGAGGACATTGAATACATCGTTTACAAAGCATCAAAAGACGAACTCGGGATGATGCGAGAAGCCTTGTTTGAGAAAAACGCAATACTGCCCGGAACATTCGAGGGCAATAGCTTTGCGGATTATCTCATTCAACTAAAATGTGAAGAAACAGTAGATTATCTCATCTTTGCAAAAACTTGTGAACCACACGTCACTGTACCTGAAAACAACTGGGACAATGTTAAGAGAGACCAACAAATAATGGAAGACCTTATCAAAAAAGGACTTCGGCAATTTAAACGCACCAACTCCCACTTTATTAAACTGCGTTATGCTTATCAAATTATTCGACTAGCTCACTACAAGGGAAGCCATGAAGAAGTGCTGAAATTGTACGACTATCTTCTACCGAAGACAGATGAGCGCAAAAGCATCATCTATTACTGGCTTTTAGGGCATCGTGCAGGAGCGTTGCATGCGCTAGGCAATCATGTAGAAGCCTCCTATTTGTATGCGGTTATCTTTAAAAACGCACCAGAACGCAGAGCTTCTGCCTATCAAAGTTTTGCTATTAAAACGACAGAAGAATGGAACGCTTGTTTTAACAAATGCAAAGATGATGAAGAACGCAACGCCATGTATGCTATACGTGCCATTGGAGCAGGCAGTAAAGTCGTTGAGGAAATGCGTAATATTTATGCACTTAACCCTAAAAGTGAATTTTTAGAATTGCTACTGGTGCGCTCCATTCGGCAGCTAGAGCGAGAACTTTTGGGCTATCCCGTAGGCACAGGCGTGCGCCGACACCAGCGTACAGCGCACAAGATTCCAAAAGACGATAAAGGGAATTGGGCGATTGCTTTGCGTAATTTTGCTTACGATGCTCTAAAAAATGGTCAGGTGAAACGCCCCGAGTTGTGGCATATTGCTGAAGGCTACTTGGCATTCCTAGCAGGTGATTATTACAGCGCAGAAAAAATATTGAGACAAGCCGAGCAAGTTGTTAAAAATAAAGCACTCAAAGAACAGTTATATGCCATTTCCACAGTGTTGGAACTGGCTCAATTCAATAAAATTGATGTTAGTGTAGAGAATAGGCTATTGGCTATGTCACAGGACAAAAAATTGAAAGCAAATTTTCCTGATTTTCAGCAGTTTTTCAATGACAAAATAGCTCAACTTTACCAAGACAATGGTCGTCCGGGACTAGCTTTTAGAGCGCATTATGGCATTAAAGACTTGCGCTATAAACCCGACGTAAAAATTATTGACGATTTGTTAGAAACAGTCGGTAAAGGCAAATCCACCACTCGATTTGAGGAATTAATGGGCAAAGATACCCTCAATGTAGAGTCAAGGCTAGAACTACTTCACATTAAGGCGACTTATTTCATGTCCAAACACCAATTCAAACAAGCGCAAAATATTTGGCAGAGTATGGATCGTGCGGAGTGGAAGCGCTTTGGGCAATTTAGCCCTTTTGTAGAACGGTTTAAAGATTGCATTAACTGTCAAGAAGATAGGCTTTTGGTGGATACTTCCAGTGTTTACAACAAAGGAGAAATTGTGGAAGCAATTTTAAAAGCAGATAGCGATGCTAGGCTTGGTGCGCCCAGAGCAGCGCGGAAGCTCTACAACATTGGGCTAGGCATATACAATATGTCCTATTTTGGGCATAGTTGGAAAGTGACTGATTTTTTCAGAAGCGGCGCAAGTTATACTCCCTACAACTTAGCACTTGCCGATGGTATTGTTCCGCATTGGGCAACACCTTATGGAAACCAAGAAAACTTTGATGTATCGTTAGCCGTAGAATATTTTGAAGATGCTCGTCAATTAGCAGAAAAAGAGGGTAATCGAGAGTTGGCGGCACGTGCAACGTTCATGGCTGCAAAGTGTCAACAAAAGATGTTTTACACCAGTGGATTGTTGCGCCCTATTTTTAATAATCAAATACCTGTACTCCCCGAAGAATATTTAACGTATTTCCAACTGTTGAAAGAGGACTACTTCGATACTGATTTTTACTACCAAATTATTGCAGAATGTAAGTATTTTCAATTGTATGCCACGAAGTAAATACAATTATTTTTTACTTTTATTTAGCATGAAACCCTATTTTAAACTACTTTTATTGCTGAAACGATATAAACATTCTGAATAAATAGAATTATCAACATGATGAAAACGATTAAAGGACCAGCTATTTTTTTAGCTCAATTTATGGGCGACCAAGCACCATTCAATTCCTTAGAAAGTATTTGCCGATGGGCAGCCGATTTAGGTTACAAAGGGGTGCAAATCCCCACTTGGGATAGCCGCTGCATTGACCTTCAAAAAGCAGCAGAAAGCAAGACTTATTGCGACGAAGTAAAGGGAAAACTTCACGAAATTGGTGTGGAAATAACCGAACTTTCTACTCATTTACAAGGACAGTTAGTTGCTGTCAATCCGGCATATGATGTTGGTTTTGATGTGTTTGCGCCAGCCACTTTACGCAACAATCCTAAAGCGAGAACCGAATGGGCGGTGCAGCAGTTGATGTGGGCAGCTAAGGCTAGTCAACATTTTGGTTTAAAAGCTCATGTTACTTTCTCAGGGGCTTTAATTTGGCATACGATGTACCCATGGCCTCAGCGACCAGCAGGCTTAGTGGATATGGCATTTCAAGAATTAGCCAAGCGTTGGCTGCCTATCTTAAATGCCTTTGATGCGGTAGGTGTGGACTTATGCTACGAAATTCACCCAGGCGAAGATTTGCATGATGGGCTTACTTTTGAGCGATTCCTAGAAGCAACAGGCAATCACTCACGCGTAAACATGCTTTACGACCCAAGCCATTTTGTATTGCAACAATTGGATTATTTGCAACATATTGATTTTTACCATTCGTTTATCAAAATGTTCCATGTTAAAGATGCGGAATTTAATCCTACTGGAAAAGTAGGTGTTTATGGAGGCTACGCCGATTGGAAAGACCGTGCAGGACGCTTCCGTTCGCTAGGTGACGGTCAAGTGGATTTTAAATCTATCTTTACCAAACTTTCCCAATATGGTTATGATGGTTGGGCAGTTATGGAGTGGGAATGCTTTATTAAATCGCCAGAGCAAGGTGCAAGAGAAGGTGCGCCATTTATTGCTCAACACATTATTGAAGTAACAAGCAAAACTTTTGATGATTTCGCTGGTGGTGGTGCTGATGAAATTACAAACAGAAAAATAATGGGATTAGGATAAAAGTATCTTCCTGAGATAAGGGTTTACATTGCTTGAATCCTTATCTTTTACTGCATAGATTAAAGGAATTGAATCAGGGCGAAGCCAATAAATTCAATGACTTCACAGCATCTTCTCGATATTGCCGAGAAGGAGCTATTTTCCCTGTGAGGTATTTTTCGATAATCAAACTAGCCGTTGGTGCAGCTACGCTACCACCTCCTCCACCATGCTCCACATAAACAGCGACTGCTATTTTAGGATTTTCTTTTGGCGCAAAGGCAATAAATACAGAATGGTCTTTACCATGAGGATTTTGTACTGTCCCTGTTTTGCCACATATAGGAATTTCAGGGATGTAACCTCTACCACCTGTTCCTGCCCGAACTACATTTTCCATTCCTTCAATGATAGGCTCGAAGTGTCTGCGTTCTATTTTAGTGGTGTGTTGTACTCTGAATTTATCATAAGTTGGCTTTTCTACATTGTTTTCAATAATAGCTTTAGAGAAGTGAGGCGTGTAATAATGCCCGCGATTGGCAATAATGGCTGCTAAGTTCGCTAACTGGAAGGGGGTCAATTTCATTTCTCCCTGTCCGATACCCAGCGACATGATATATGGAGAATACCAACGTTCATTATATCGCTTGTAAATATTGTTGTAATAAGCTGAAGTTGGGAAATTACCATCATTTTCTTGCGGAAAATCTATGCCAAGCGGAACACCGATACCAAAAGACACTAAATGTTCATTAAAAATATCTAGCCCAGCAGCAGGATTTGTGTATCCTCGCATATCTACAATATTTCTAAACACATGTGCAAAATAAGCATTGCAAGAATGTTGCACTGCCATAGAAATATTGGTACAAGTTGGATGTCCGTGACAGCCCATTCTCATTGCGCCACCTAAATAGTAGCCCCTAGAGCAAGGCAGTGTTCTATTGATTTCTGTTGCCTTTTCTTGCAGGGCAATCAATGCAACTACTAGCTTGAAGGTAGAGCCTGGTGGCTGTTCTGAAAGTACAGAGCGATTGTACAGTGGCAGATTGGGATCAGAAGCAAGTTGTTGATAAGCCTTTCCTCTATCCCTATTGAATACCAGTAGATTAGGGTCGTAAGTAGGTGCACTAACCATACTTAGTATCTCTCCAGTTGAAGGTTCAATAGCAACGATTGCTCCTTTTCTGTTCTGCATCAGTTCTTCGCAGTAGGCTTGTAAGTCTAGGTCAATAGTGGTAACAATGTCTTTTCCTGCCTCTGCTCGCTCGTCCAATGCGCCGTTTTGATAGGTACCCATTTCTCTGCCTAAGTTGTCTTTTAGTACATATCGAGTGCCTTTTTTCCCTCTCAACTCCTCGTCATACACCAACTCCAAACCGGTAGCACCAATAAAATCGCCCGGTCTATATTTTTTGTTGGTTTCTACTTCTTTTTGGTTTACTTCTCTCAAATAACCAAGCACATGTCCAGCATTCGGATAATTATATCCTCTCACATAACGCAATTCCACAAAAAAACCTGTAAATTCATATAAACTTTCTTGCAACCGTGCGTAGGTTTCCACAGAGAGGCGGTTGATAAATATGAAAGGAATGGATTTGGAAAAGCGACCATCTTTAGAGATACCTCTTGAGTTCCAATTTTTGTTTAAGTTTTTGTGATATTCTTCTTCTGTGATGCCGAGTATGTTGCAAAATTTGGGAATATTGATATTGGGGTCTATTAAATCGTACGTCACCATCAAGTTGTAGATAGGGATGTTGTAAACCATTAATTTTCCTGTTCTATCGTACATAGAACCTCTAGCAGGATGGACAGGAAGCTGATAAACTGTGGTGGCTTGTGCTACTTTTTTAGAACTTTCATCAACAATCTGTAATTCAGCAGCCTTTACCAACAATAGCAACATTATTAATATGAAGAATATTTGTATGTGAATCGTTCTATTTTTTAATTCTTTTGCCACGTTGTTGCTTATTTTAATTGCTAAGTTACAACAAGTTATTTACTCTCTTGGATTAAATATGGCTTGCAAAATAAATATTAAGCCTACGGATACGATAAAACTTGCCATTGTTCGCTGCAATACTTGTCCAATATAATAAGGTGTAAAAATCTCCATTGAAAAGTAAAATAGCAAATGAATTAACATCATGATGCTTACGTAGCGGGTAAACCAAGCCCAACCCATTCTAGCTTTAGTGGGGCTGAAGTTGAGGTTATATCCACCTTTGGGTTCAAGCAAGCGAAGTGTCGGTTGGCGAAAAAAAGCCGTGAATACTGATGCACTAGCGTGTACCCCTAGCGACATATAATTATAGTCCACGATAATACCAATCAGAAAACTTAGTAGTAATAGTGCTGGTCTTGGGATGTTAAACGGAAGCAGCAATATAAATAATGGATAAACGATGAAGTAAAAAGATCGCAAAAAGCCTTCTCCTAGATATATCTGCTTTAATAAAAAAACTTGAATTAATACAAGCAGAATAAATCGAAAAATATTTTTAAAGTAAATACTATTCATCTTTCACGGACTTTTCAAGGCTTGAAATTTCATCTTTGTATAGATGATTTACGACGTAAACCCTATCTAACCGAGCTAAGTCCTCTATCAAATCTACCTTTATGGTGTACGCATAACTACCATCTGCTCGCCAGAAAGTATCAATAACGCCAAGCGTAATACCCGAAGGAAAAATAGTAGAATATCCAGTAGTTTGAATGGTATCGCCTTTTGCGAATCGAGCGTGCATAGGAATATCCTCTAAGTACATCTTCTTCGGTGAGCCTCCTTTCCATACTAAAGGTCCGAAATAACCCCTGTTTTTAATAGTTGCATTAACAATGGCACTTTGGTGCAAAACAGACATGGCAATAGCATAGTTCATACCAACTTGTCTGATAATTCCTACTGCTCCATTCCTTGTAATAATACCACTATTAGGCATTATACCATGTCTTTTACCTTTATTGATAAGAATAAAATTTTTATCTCTATTAACGGAATTATCTACTACTCTAGCCTCAATGAGTATATAAGTTTGTCTGAGTGTATCGTCGTTAATGGTATCGGACTTTAAAGAGATGCTGTTTCTGAGCGTCAAGAGTTCTTCTATTAGGTTCGCATTTTCCGTAGCAAGGCTGTCTGCTATTGCAGATTGCCTTGTAAAGGAAACAATACCAGAATACTGCTCATACATACTACCAAAAAAATAGCTATAAGAATTGAAAAGAATGGCTTGTTGCCTATTGTTGTATCTTACAATCAAATAAAAACAAAATCCCTCTAGTAGGATAAAGAGCATCAAATTACCATACCGCCTAAAGAAGAGAGATATAATACCCATCAATTATTGTTGATTTTCTTGATAACTTTATGTCTGGGCTATGGTTGTAAAATTATCAAAAAAAGTTTTTTCTGTTTAGACGCTTTTTCGGTCAATTAGGAACGAAAAGCGATTGATGTTTTTGAGTGCAATTCCTGTTCCTCTCACTACCGCTCTAAGTGGGTCGTCTGCAACGTGAACCGGTAGTCTCGTTTTTTGAGAAATGCGCTTATCCAGACCTCTCAACAGTGCACCACCACCAGTTAGGTACAAACCTGTTTTATAAATGTCTGCCGCAAGTTCGGGGGGCGTTGTTTCTAAAGCCTTTAGCACAGCATCTTCAATTTTTGAAATGGACTTATCCAAGCAAGCGGCTATTTCCATGTAATTTACAGTAATCTGTTTCGGGATGCCTGTCATTAAATCTCGACCATTTACTGCATAGTCAGGTGGAGGATTATCTAGTTCTGATAAAGCAGAACCAACTTCAATTTTGATTTGTTCCGCACTGCGCTCACCGATAAGGATATTGTGTTCGCGTTTCATGTAGCTGATGATGTCGCTGGTTAGCTCGTCTCCAGCAATTCTTATGGATTGGTCGCAAACAATACCAGAAAGTGCAATTACTGCAATTTCTGTTGTCCCACCCCCAATGTCAATGACCATGTGTCCAATAGGCTCTTCTACGTCTAAGCCAATACCTAGTGCAGCAGCCATAGGTTCGTGAATCAAGTAAGTTTCTTTTGAATCCACATGATCGGCAGATTCAAAAACAGCTCTTTTTTCTACTTCTGTAATCCCAGAAGGGATACAAATGACCATTTTGAGATGAGAGAATATGCTTTTTTTCTTACCGCTCATTCTTATCATACCCTCAATCATTCGCTCTGCTGCGGTGAAATCTGCAATTACACCATCTTTGAGGGGTCTCACTGTTTTGATGTTATCGTGTGTTTTTTCGTGCATTTGCATTGCTCTATGCCCAACTGCAATGGTGCGACCTGTTTTTCTATCAATGGCAACAATAGAAGGTTCATCCACTACGATTTTACCGTCTTGTATGATTAAGGTATTGGCTGTACCTAAGTCTATGGCTAATTCTTGTGTAAAAAAGCTAAAAAATTTCATTCAGATGCTTTCTTATTCAGACAATTCAAATTAGTTGGTATTACTTTTCTGAATATTGCCTGTTTATGTTTTAATCAAAAAATTGATAATCAATGCTTTATAGCGTTTATTGGTTAAATTTCTCTTACACTGTTTTTGCTTGTGCTAATAGTTTTTATCTCATTTTTAGTGAAATCCAATTCAACGCCACAAATCAAAATAAAATTCCTCTAAAGATAAAAGATTGTTTACAATTTATAAGCATGATTTTTAAGTTCCTACCAAAACTTCATGCATAGTTTCGATTTGTAGGTGTTTCTGAGCTAGTGCTTTGATTTCAGCAGGCTGAATTTGTTGAATTGTTTTTACAAAATCCTCGAAGTGTTGGAGCGAAACACCTTCCACTAGGAGTGTTTTTATTGCTTCATGGGTGTTAAAAGCCCCATCTAAACCAGTCAATAAATTACCTAAAAGATAATTTTTAAGCATTTGCAATTCGGAATCTGTTACGAGTTCATTTTGTAATAGTTCTATTTCTTTGTAAATTTCTTTTACAGTAGCTCTTCTAAATTTCTTATTTGTTTCTGTACTAATTTGAAAATAGCCATCGTATCTTAGTGTATCAACAGACGCATATACATTATAGGTGTAGCCTTTTTCTTCTCGTAAGTTGTTCACCAGACGAGAACTGAAATAGCCACCTAGCAAACTGGTAAGCACAAACATTCCTGCATAGTCAGGATGACTGCGATGAAACAATCGTTTGCCTATTCGCACTGCGGTCTGAAGTGCGTCATCGGTTTTAATCAACTTTTTTTTACCTCTAGCTGGTTTAGGTGCTGGTATAGTAACTTGATTTACTGCTTTTACGGGTAGTTGTCCCAAATACTGATTAAGTAATTGGCGAATATTCACATTAAATTTCCCACTGACAATCAGCATTCCATTTAGTGCATGATAATTATTGTCGAAATGTTGCTGAAGGTCTTTTTGATGGAGTTGTTCAAGTGTTTCTGATTGTGTGTTGTATCCATAAGGATGCGAAGTGCCAAAAATACGTTCTGTAATAATTCTATCTGCTACTACATCGTTTTTGCTTAAATCTACTTTTAGACGCTGTTGACTTCTTTTGATATATGCCTCCATTTCCTGCTCTGGAAAAATTGGTGCTGTTAATACATCTTGTACCAAAGGTAGTAATTGGTCGAGGTGCTTAGTCAAGGTTTGCAATTCGATAGACGCAGTGTCCATAGCAAATGGAAATTTGAGTAACGCCCCATAATAGTCTATCTTTTCAGCAATGTCAGCAAATTTTCGTTTTTCATTGCCTTCTTTTATCAAGGCAAGGGTTGTTTTTGCTACCCCTTGCTTTTTCTCTGCTTGTCGTCCAGCAAAGAATATTAATTCTAATTTAACCACTTCTTGGGTTTCCATATTAATTTCATAAACAGGCAACCCATTATCCAGCGTATATATTTCTGGCAAAAATAATTGTACTTTACTAATTGGCTTTATTGGAGGAGGGATACTTCTATTTATCGGCATTGTTTGCAGTTTTCTCAATTCTTGCTAATTGGACAAGAATAAAGTTTATTACGCTAAATCTTGCCTTTCAGGCAAAGTTAAGCCGTAAAAATACCACTTTTTTAGCAATTTTAAATTATCTTGTTATTTACTTAATTAATCAAAAAAAATCAACGAAATACATAGGTTATTTTTCCATTGTTGACCATTCATAATTTCTACTTATGGCTATTAGTAAGTTCTAATTAAATCAGCCACTGCACTTATCCATTTTGGATTGTCATTCAAGCTAGGCACTAAATCCACATGTTCTCCACCCATTTTCTCAAATTCTTCTTGATACTCTGTACCAATTTCAACAATAGTTTCTAAACAATCCGCCACAAAAGCAGGACTAAATACTAATAGTTTTTTTGCTCCTTTTTTCGATTGTGTTTCGATAATTTCACTGGTGTAAGGCTGCGCCCACTTTTCAGGACCTAAACGGCTTTGAAAACAAGTGGTGTATTGTTCTTCTTTCAAATTAAGTTTGTTCACAATGGCTTGAGTAGTGGCATGGCATTGCGCAGAATAACAAAATTGGTTGACTGCGGAAATGGTACGGCAGCAATTTTCTTGCTTCAAGCAATAGTTACCGCAAGCATCTGCTTTTTTTAACTGACGCTGTGGTAAGCCGTGATAACTGAATAAAATGTGGTCATATTCTTCTAAATTGAATTGTTTCGCATTTTCCACAAATACTTCAATCATAGGTGCATAATCATAATAGGAATTGATTAACGTAACATTCGGTATGGCTTCTTCTTTTGTCAATAGACGCATCACTTCTTCGTGCACAGAACCAGTGGTAGCAGAGGCATATTGCGGAAATAAAGGAAAAACGATGATTTCACTTACTTGAGCCTGCAACAACTTTTTCAATGCCGATTCCATAGAAGGATTCTGGTAGCGCATGGCTAGTTCCACCACATAATCTTCACCAAGTTGCTCGCGCACACTTTTTATCAAGCGCTCACCATACACCTTCAGTGGCGAACCTTCTTTCGTCCAAAGTTCTTTGTATAGTTTTGATGAACTACCAGAGCGAAAAGGCGCAATAATACCTTTAACCAAAAGGCTTCTTATTAAGAAAGGATAATCTATCACTCTACCATCCATTAGAAATTGGGTTAAGTAGCGCCTTACGTCCTTGCGATTTGGCGAGTCAGGTGTTCCCAAATTAACCATTAACACGCCTTTCTTACCAAACTTTGTCATCAAATGTCGTTTATTTGTTCTCTAAAACTCAAAAAACAACATTCTACTCATTCGGTTGCTTGTGAATGTCTATTGTTTGGTAATTTCTTGTAAAAAAAAGCTGGTAGGGTGTTCACCCAATGATGAGTTGATAGTTTTTATTTCGATGAGCGTTTGCTGAATCCTGAAGATTCAGCAAACTTTAGTTTTTTTAATCTCTAATGAAAGGATAGTCTTTTTGTAAATAGTTGTCTTCCCATAATTCATGCGGTTCTGGAAATGGAGATGATTCTGCAAAATCAACGGCATCGTCAATTTCTTGCTTAATATCGTTCTTTAAGTTTTTAATCCATTCTTCCGAAGCAAAGCCATATTCCAGCAATTTTTGCTCGGTAATGCGCAAAGGATCCAAGTCCTTGTAATGATCTACCTCGTCTTTTGTGCGGTAGCGGGCAGGGTCGGAAACGGAATGTCCCTTATAGCGATAGGTTCTAATTTCCAAATAGTAAGGTCCTTTTCCTGAACGAATGTGTTCAGCAGCGCGACTTACTGCTTCGTGTACTGCCTCAGGTGTCATGCCATCCACAGGCTCACTAGGCATATTGTAAGAATCTCCCAGTTTATAAAGTTCCACTACATTGCTAGTGCGCCCTACGGAAGTACCCATAGCGTAGCCATTGTTTTCGCAAACGTAAAGCACTGGAAGTTTCCATGTCATTGCCATGTTGAATGCTTCATGCAATGCACCTTGTCGGGCAGCACCATCGCCAAACATGGTTACACACAAATTGTCTGTACCTTTGTATTTTTCTGCAAAAGCAATACCAGTACCAATAGGAATTTGCGCCCCCACAATACCGTTGCCACCGAAATATTTATTTTTATTGTTGAAAAAGTGCATGGAACCACCTTTTCCTTTTACAATGCCTGTACGCTTACCAAAAAGCTCTGCCATTGCTTCCTTTGTGGTTACACCACGACCGATAGCCGTTCCATGTTGACGATAGGCAGTTACAATACCATCGCCGGGTTTTAAAGCGGATTCCATACCAGCAGTAATGGCTTCTTGACCGATGTAAACATGCAAAAAGCCTCTAATTTGCTGTTTTCCATATAGTTGTAGCGCTTTTTCTTCAAATCTTCTAATGCGCAACATGGTTTCGTACCAATTCAAATAAGTTTCCTTACTGAACTTTGGAAAGCCATTTGTTTGCAATTCTGCTTGCTTTTTTTCAAGAATTTGATCCATCTGTTATCTCGTTTTGTGTGAATCTATAAAGGTAAAGATAAACTGTTTTTCTCATTTCTGAAGATTCACCTTGTTTATTTCATTAATAATTAATAACAAATATGCCTACACTTCTGTATAAAATGCTGTTCGTAGCTTATTTTTGATACAAATAATAACGTAAAAAAACGGCAAAAGATTTGTTTATGATGCACATTCCACAAACTTACGAGGATTTCCATGAGAATTGGCAAGCTAACTTTCGTACTGCCATCCATCAATATACTAGCTATGAATATTCCTTCATTCCTAATCTTTTACCCGAACAAGCCTTGAAAATGAGCGATTTGCAAGTGCTAGAAATTTTACAGCAACGCTTAGGTTCAAAATTAATGCAAGCATTAAATCCCGATATTCATTCTCCTTCTCCACTTATTTATCACAAAAATGCTGATTGGCTGAAAACAACTAATATGGTAGGTATTAATGTCCGTACCATTCAAAATTTTTGGAACATCATTAAATATACTTTTACCCTATCGGCGCAACAACAATCCATCCATATCTTACCGATTTGGGAACCAGGTGTAGTGGCTAGCCTGTACGGGATGAGTAGTTGGAATATTAATCCAGAATTTTACAGCCCAGAGTTAGCAGCTACTGTTCCTACCTTAAACACGGTAGAAAAACAGCTTAAAGTGGTTGTTAATATCTTGCATGCTATGAATAAAATTGTGGGTATGGATGTGATTCCCCATACTGACCGTTATTCAGAGGTTGTGTTAGCAAATCCTCAATATTTTGAATGGTTGCAACGTAAGGATTTGACTATTATTAACCATAGCGCACGCTTACACGAGCGCGTACAGCAACAAATAATGCGATACTTATTTTTATTTCGCTCGGCGGTATCCATGCCTTATCCGGGCGAAGCCCCGGTATTTTTCTCTGCTCAATTTCCTGAATCGGAGCGATTGAAAGTATTATTTGGACAGCATAGAGATTATAGTAGTCGCTTAAAACGCCGCAATCAAATCATTCAATTCCTTTACAACGAAGGGTTAGAGCCTGTCCCTGCTACTATGGCACCGCCATATAGAGGCTTGGAAGTTGACCCAAACCCTGAAGCCAAAACAATAGATACGGATGGGCGTATTTGGCGCGATTATCGCATGATTCATCCACAAAAAATGTCAAGGGTATTCGGTCCGCTTACACGCTATAAACTCTACGATTGCTTAAACGACAACGCTAATTGGGAAATTAACTTTGATGCACCCAGACAAGAGGTGTGGAATTATGTCTGTCAAAAATATCACGAAGTACAAACTATTTACAACTTTGACTTCATGCGTGGCGATATGTCGCATGTGCAAATGCGACCGTCGGGTGTGCCTGAACAAGTAGATGAATTTTACGACATTCACAAAGCCATTAAGCGTTACTGCCAAAGCAACAAACCTTATTTCGGGTATTTTGCAGAAACATTTCTTGCTCCACCTAATGAGATGGGCTACGGTGATGAAGTCGAACATTTAGTTCAATCAGAAGCAGAGACTACTCTAGGTGATTTGCAGTCTATGATAGTAGGCTCGGAGCGTTTTGTAAGTGAGTTTGCACGTTACCATCATATTGCCACAACGACTTCTGTTGTTCCAAATTTTACAATAATGACTGCCGATAAGGATGATCCACGATTTGATGAATTTTATTTGGCAGGTAACGAAGTGCGCTTCTTTTGTGCTTTATTTTTAACAGATTTACCTAGTTACATGGGCTTAGGATTTGAAGTACGCGACATTCACTACGAGCCTGCGCCTAATGAGCATTACACTAAACTTTATGTTTTTCAAGTAGATAAAGGACCAAAGGCTACTTCCGGAGCGTATGTTTGGGGGAAAAATGGACGATTGTTTCATCATCTAAATCGCATTAAGCATATAGGTGAACAAATACTGCCCAATTTGCAAGATATTCCTTTGCAATGGTTAGTTCAACCAGATGCGACTGGAAGGCGGAAACACATCGTTTGGAAAATTGGAGCATATATTTTTGCGGTTAATTTCGATGTAAAAAAACCAATTAATATAGTGCATTTACAGCTAGACGAATCTTTTGAGGTGATATTTTCTACGATTGGAGATGCTTTTGAGCATTATTTGTTAGATGCTGGCGAAGGAAGAATCTATAAGTGATGATAGTTTTATGAAAAATAAGGTGGCAGAGCTATTTTAGTATTTTATTCGTAATGGGTATATAAAATATTTTTTTCATCAACATAAAATAACATAATCCATTGATTTTTAAAAGTAAAAAAATAATAAGCTAATTTTTTTGTCAACAATTACAATATTTTGTATTTGGTTTTAGTTGAAAGAACAATCATTTTTGCATCAGTGAAATTATGGCTTCTACGCTCAAGTTCACGAAAAAGTTATAATTCACACTAAGACTAAGCTAAAAAGTTTTATCTGCTAAAATCAATATTGTAATCGCATGAAAAGATTTCTTACACTATGGCTATGCTTGCTAACGATAACAGTTGGTTGGTCTCAAGGCTGGAAGCGCACCTTTGGTGGTGCCAATTTATTTGAATGTCAAAAAGTTATCCAAGCGGAAGATGAAGGCTACTATTTGGTAGGTCATCGAGAAGTAGGAAGTGGTAGAGGATTTGGTGTTCATGTTATCCGCTTAGATTTGGATGGAAATAAACTTTGGGCAAAGACGTACAATCTAGGTGTTGAGGATAAAGCTTTTGGTGGGGTCTTAGCAACTGATGGGGGGCTGTATGTCGTTGGTCAAACTCAAGCTAC
>CALDYY010000144.1 GCA_937944245.1 uncultured Saprospiraceae bacterium
CAGTAGCATTATTGTAGAATTGTCTGAAGGCGATACTTTGTATTATTTGAATCAAAGAACGTTAGAAACGACGGAATTGATATTGAGAGAACAAACTATTAATGCACCTTGGCTGAAAGTGCGTACTACCAATGGGCTAGAGGGTTGGGTGTTTGGTGGCGGCATTCGCTCGGAAAAGTAAGGTGAGCAGCAGTTGCTGATCTTGAAACAGCAACTGCCGATTTATAAAATCATTTTTTATACTCGATTCTGGTTAATAATATCCAATAATTCGTCTTTGTAATTTTTGCCGATAGGTAAATGTTTTTCTTGTCCTTTTTCCATCACTTCTACCACGTTGCCTACAATAGCATTAATTTTATCTAAAGCCACGATGTAGGAACGATGAATCCGTTGAAAACGACTGGCAGGTAGTTTATCTTCCAAACTTTTCATGGTTTGTAGCGTGATTACGCGCTGAGTATCCATTTTTATAATGACATAATCTTTTAATCCTTCAATATAAACAATATCCTCAAAATTTATTTTTACTAGCTTTTTATCTGCTTTCACGAAGATAAAGTCTTGCTCTTCTTCTTCATGAATAATGGCATTGCTCTCTTTTTTCTCTAAATTAATTTGTTCCATAGCTCTATTGACTGCCTTCATAAAGCGGTCTAGCGAAATGGGTTTCAGCAAATAATCCAAAGCATCCAACTCAAAACCTTCAATTGCATAATTTGGATAGGCAGTGGTAAATATTACTTTTGGTGGATTGGATAAAGAGCGCAAAAAGTCTGTACCTGTTAGTTGTGGCATCTCGATGTCAAGAAACATTAAGTCAATCGCATGATTTTGTAGCGCTTGATTAGCTTCAATGGCATTGTTGCATTTTTGCACTAGATTCAAGTTGGGCATTTTTTGAATGTAAGTTTCCAATACCTCTTGTGCTAAAGGCTCGTCATCTATGATAATTACGTTAATGGTGTTCATCGTTTATTTTTTTTGTTAAGACAACGTTAAAGGAATTTTCAGATGGACGCACAAAATCTTAGACGAACCGCATACTTTTATCGAAGAAATGAATCTTTTTATTTTTGTCCTTCTACCACAATCACTATTTCGCCCTTAGCTTTGCCTTCTTCAAAGTATTGACTCAAATTCTGCAAAGAATCTAGCTTTATTTCTTCATGCAATTTACTAATTTCTCTGCAAACAGCGGCTTTTCTTTCTGCACCACAAAATTCAATGAGCTGCAATAAGCACTTGTGTAATCGGTGAGGCGATTCGTACAAAATAAAAGTGATGGGAAGTGTGGCAAGGTACTGTAAACGGGTTTGTCTGCCTTTTTTGTGGGGTAGGAAGCCTTCAAAATAAAATTTATCGCAAGGCAAACCTGAAGCAACTAAAGCAGGCACAAAAGCCGTTGCACCAGGCAAGCATTCTACCTTGATGTCTTGCTCTTTGCAAGCACGCACAAGTAGAAAACCAGGGTCGGAAATGCCTGGAGTACCTGCATCAGAAATGAGGGCAATGCTTATACCTGTCGCTAATTGTGCTACAATTCCCGACAAAACGCCATGCTCGTTGTGGGCATGGAATGAGCGCAAAGGCGTTTGAATTTGATAATGCTCGAGTAGTTTTTTAGAAGTTCTGGTGTCCTCTGCCAAAATTAAGTCAACCTCTTTGAGCAAACGAATCGCTCGAAGCGTGATATCCTCTAAATTTCCAATCGGTGTCGGAACGATATAAAGCAATAGTTTCCAGTTTTATCTAAACGTGAACGGATGGCAATTCAATTTCGTTGCGTATGGCGTAAGTAAAGGTTTCCATGATTACATTGGCAAGTAGCTTTTCGCAGGCTTGATGCACCTTTTGTAGGGCTTCTTTTTCGTCTTGCGCTTCTAATTTAAGCACAATATGTTTGCCAATACGCACATCTTCTATGCCATGTACGCCGATATTTTTCATGTTGTTTGCCACTGTTTTCCCTTGAGGGTCAAGCAATTCTGTGTGTGGCATGATGTTGATTTCTGCAATATACTTCATTTGTTGTTTATGCTGTGCTTAGTGAAAAGTGATATTGCTACATAAAGCACAATGGTCATTGAAAATCCGATTGGGCTAAAAAATAGGCACAATATCAACGATAACAGCGCAAATATAATTTTTATCCTATTTTCTTTCCATGTTAATGTGCTAAACTTCAAGCTAAATAATGGAATTTCTGAAACAAGTAATGCACAAACCAAAATTACGATAGCTAACAAAAATAAAGGATGACTTAAAAATAAACGCATTCCATAGGCATCGTTGCTATATGTTAGATATAAACCTAAGATAAATATTGTGGATGCGGGAGTAGGTAAGCCAAGGAAATAATGCGTTTGTCGTTCGTCAATATTAAATTTAGCTAAACGCAATGCTGAAAAAATAGGAATGAGCAGTGCAACATAAGCAAGATTGCCTTGTGGCGGCAGCATATGAAACACTAAAAAACCAGGAAGTACACCAAAACTTGTTAAATCGGCGAGTGAATCCAATTCTTTTCCTATTTTTGACGTTACATGGAGCATCCTAGCAACTAAGCCATCTAACAAGTCGGCTAATAGACTTACGGCAACACACCACATCACATTTTTGTTATTCTCTTGAAAAAGAAAAATAATGGCTAGACAACCCGAAAATAGGTTAACCAACGTTATTACATTTGGAAGGTGTCTAATCATTGGAAATGAGATTTTTTGAATTACTTGATTTTTTTTAAAACTCGTTTTTAGATTGCTATGCCAAAGAAACATATTATGAAGAAAAAATTTCTCCTTTTGCTAGTTATGGCTCTTGCGAGCACTTATCTTTTAGCACAACCTGCTTACGATAATTGCCAAACTGCTTTTGTACTCACTGACGTTCAGGATTATTGCTCCAATGTAGCTGAATTTACCAACATTAATGCTACCGATTCTAATATTCCTTTGCCCAGATGTTTTCCAAATACTAATGAACGAGATTCGGATGTGTGGTTCACATTTGTAGCACAAGCCAATACTATTAGGATTTCTGTAACAGGTAATACGAACATCAATGCAGGAGGTAGTTTGCGCAATCCTCAATTTACACTTTATAGTGGTGTTTGTAACAACCTGGTAGAAGAAATTTGCTCTAATGATCCGCGTGGGAACAATGCAGTTTCTTCTATTCGTGCTGATTTGACAATAGGGCAAACTTATTATATTCGCGTGGATGGTGAAAATGCTCGACAAGGAAGTTTTCAATTATGTGTCAATAATTTTAATCAAATATCGCCGCCTGCTAGTGATTGTAGCGATGCCGTTTTGTTGTGTGATAAAAGTTCTTTGAGCATTCCTTTTGTAAGTGGTAGAGGGCGAAGGGAGGAAATTAGAAGTTCGCCGACTGCCTGTTCTAGATCGGGCTGCTTTTACGAAGAAGACAACTCGGTATGGTATAAATGGATATGCGATCAATCGGGAACATTAACTTTCGACATCACACCCGATAACCCTGCTGATGATATTGACTTTGTGCTGTATGAATTAACAGGAGGCATTAATGATTGTAATGGGAAAACGGAGTTGCGCTGTATGTACTCTGGTGCAAATACTGGGCGACCATTTAATACATGGCGGGCTTGCACAGGTAACACAGGGCTACGAGTAGGCGAAACGGATAATAGGGAATTTTGTGGCTGCGACAACAACGACAACAATTTTCTACGACCAGCAGACATGATTGAGGGGCGTGCCTATGCCCTCATTGTGATGAATTTCAGTGGTTCTGGTGCAGGATTTAGCATTGAGTTTGGAGGGACAGGTACTTTTCGAGGACCAACTGCCAATTTTGCCATTGATGCTAGTGTCTTAATTGACGAATCCGATAGAACCATTTGCGTGAACGAAGTGATTGAAATTACAGATAGTTCCTTCACCGAACTTGGTCGCATTGTGAACTGGCAATGGGCTTTTGGTGTAGATGCTACACCTAGAAATTTAACAGGACAAGGTCCACACCGTTTAAGTTATAGCACACCGGGCGAAAAATCAGTAGCCCTTACCATTCAAATTGATGCAGGTTGCCGAGTTACAGAAGTAGCGAGAATTAATGTGCTTCCTAATCCTGAGGGTACTTTTGCTCTCTCTTTGCCCGATTGTGGTGGCGGTACAAATGGAGGCATTGCTATTACGCCATCGGGAGGGGTAGTGCCTTACTCGTTTAGTTGGCAAGGCAGTGACTTTGTGCTAGGGCAAAATGAGTTAACTAATCTAAACCGAGGTACTTATAATGTAGTTATTCGAGATGCAGAAAATTGTAGGACGACTTTAAGCGTTGAGTTGCCAGAGGATAGTATTCAACTGAACGAAAGTGTTTTGCCTGCTATCGAGCCTTCCTGCTTTGGCTTTTCGGATGGACAACTTATTGTTGAGCCTATTCGAGGCACTGCGCCATATCAATTTAACTTTGGTCGTGGCTTTGTTGCCCAAAATGTGTTAGAGGATATTCCTGCGGGTCAATACACCGTGCAAGTTAGAGATGCCAATGGCTGTGATTCACAATTTTCTATTGAAGTAGAGCAGCCCGATTCGTTACAACTCGCTCTGCAAAGGCAAAATATTAGCTGCAATGGTTTATTGGATGGTAGCATTCAGTCGCAAGTTGCGGGTGGTGTTGGAGGATACCTATTTAGGTGGAGTAATGGGGAGAATACGCAACAAATCAATAACTTAGCTGCTGGTAGTTATACCCTCATTCTGCAAGATGCGAATGGCTGCGAGCGAAGCGAACAAATCACTATCATTGAACCAGCACCGATTAATCTGGCTTTGGTTAGTGTTGCTGATGCGATATGCCCAGGTGAGGCAACTGGAGTTATTGTTGTGGAAGCGGATGGCGGTACCACGCCTTATGAATTTAGCGCCGATGGTATCAATTTTAGTCAAAATAGTGCATTGGGCGGCTTACGTGCCAACACTTACCAAGTGGTCGTGCGCGATGGTAGAGGCTGTTTGAATAGGCTAGAAGCTAGGGTAGGGGAGCCATTGCCCTTTTTTGTGGATGCTGGCGACGACCAAACCATTAATTTAGGCTATTCTGCTGATTTGCAAGCGTTTGTTATTCCTATCGGAACAGAAGCTACCTTGAATTGGTCAGAAGCTACTAGCTTGAGTTGTGCCAACTGCCCTAATCCTGAAGCGACGCCTTTTGTAACCACCAATTATATCGTTACTGCCATCAATCCAGTAGGTTGTGTGGCGATTGATTCCGTAACAGTGTTCGTCAATAAAGATAGAACGCTTTATATCCCTAATGTTTTTTCGCCCAATTCGGACGGCAATAATGACCAATTCACCTTATTTGGTGGTCGTTCTGCCTCAAAAATTCAGTTGTTGCGCATTTTTTCTCGCTGGGGGGAACTACTTTTTGAAACCACTGACATTGATTTAAACAACCCATTGCTAGGCTGGGATGGTACACACAAAGGTCGCGATTTGAATCCAGGCGTGTATGTGTATTACGCAGAAGTGATGTTCCTAGACCAAGAAGTCGTTAAATACGAAGGTGACTTGACATTGACAAAGTAACTCGCGCTTTAGGGCGTTTGCTCTTTGTGGTATTTCGGCTATGATGATTGATTGAGGTTGATTATAATTTTCGATAGCTCAAGAAATATTACTTATTTTTCTTGATTTGTGAGAGAGAAAGAGTTATTTTATGGTGTTGTTGAAATTCTTGAAATGGCTTTAGCTGAGGTAGTGAGTTGTAGGTATCTCTAAATTAAACTACATAAAAAAGAACCAGGAATGAGTGATAGCATTGAAGATTACTTAATGAAATTAGAATATGAATTAATTAACGGAAATTGGAGTTTAGTAAAAATTTCAGAAGAGTGGATAAGGTCTTTCGATACTGAGGCAGGAGTTTATGCTGTAAAAGAAGAGGGAAAAATTTGTTATGTAGAAGAAACAAGAAGTATTCGAGAAAGGATGAAAGATTTGCTCGATACCAGGAATCATTTATTAAGAAGAGCAATTAGAAACAAAATACTTTTAAATCAAAAAGGGTATGAGTATAGAACTAAAGATGAAAGGTTTTCAACTAGAGTTGAAGAAGAATTAAATAGAATATTTGAAGATAATTTTGAGATTGCAGTAATTGTAGTAAAGATTGGGAGAAAAGAACTTGAAGAACGATTGGTGGGAAGGTTTAATCCAATTTATAACTCAAAAAATAATAAAATATTAGAAACTCCACAAAAAGCATATTCAATTTCAGAGGTTAGAAAAAAGTATGAAAATGCTTATCGTCCATGGAATGAAGAAGATGAAATTCAGTTAATTAATTTATCAAATGAAGGAAAAAAGGCAAAAGAAATTGGGGATATTTTAGGCAGAAATGAAGGAGCTATTTTATCTCGATTGAGAAAAATTCAAGAAAGAGAGGAATAAAATAACTAATAATATTAGAGATACTTCTTATATTGCTATATTTGAAGCTAGCTAATTGTAGAATATGAAATAGTATGCAACGAATAGAAATAGAAAACTTTGGTCCAATAAAAGAACTAAAGATTGATGTTAAAGATTTTATACTTCTAATTGGTCCGCAAGCTAGTGGAAAAAGCACTATTGCTAAAACAATTTTCTTCTTTAAATCATTAAGCGACGACTTAGTTAAATATTTTATTGAATCAATTGACAAAAATGATTTCACAAAGTCAGTAGGTACTTATGCAAAATCAATTCGACAGAAATATCTGGATTACTTCGGAGCGAGTACACACTTAAACGGACTTCATTTAAAATATTTTTATACTGAAACCATATGGATAAATCTTACAATTGAAACAAATCATAAATATATAACTCCAAATTTTAGCCATGATTTTAAAGAATCATTTAAAAATTTAGTGAATGAGGCTATTGATTTTTCTAAAGCACTTCGTCATAGAAATCTTTCACTATTGACTAGCAAAGACTTACTTGAGCTTGATAATGAGAAAAGGAAATTCATTACTTATATTAAACAAAAGTGTAATTCTATTTTTCAGGAAGATAGAGAATTGATATTTATCCCAGCAGGTAGGAGCTTATTAGCCATTTTATCAGATCAACTCCAATTTATTAATTCAAGAAATCTAGATTTTTTGATGCGTACTTTCTTGGATAAAATAAATATTGTGCGCCCACTTTTTAATAAATCTCTTTCAGACATTATAAAAGAGAGAAGGTTATTAACGCGGTATGATATTGATTATAATAAAACAAAACTTGCAGAAAGAATAATAAGTAAAATTCTAAAAGGCAAATATAAATATGATAATGACGGTGAAAAAATATTTTATGAAGCAAACAAGTATGTGAAATTAAATTTTTCTTCATCAGGACAACAAGAATCTCTCTGGATATTATTATTGTTGTTTATAATTATACTAGAAAAAAAGAATGTATTTATTGTAATTGAAGAGCCCGAAGCTCATCTATTTCCAGAAGCACAAAAAGAAATATCCAATCTAATTTCTCTCATGTCTAATGTAGAAAATTCTCAAGTCATAATTACGACACACAGCCCTTATATTTTAGCTTCAATAAACAATTTAGTTCTTGCTCATGAAATAGGAATAAACCATCAAGAAGAAGTATCTAGAAAAATTGACAAGAATCTTTGGATAAACAAAGACAAAGTTTATGCAGCACTTGTAACAAGCGGACAGGTGGAAAATATAATTGATGACGAATTAAATATCATTCAACAAGAAAAAATTGATTCGATTTCGAGTATCATCAATGATGAATTTGATTTTTTATTTCAACTTGAAACCGTTTAAATTATGTCTTGTAAGCCTTATGATGCTTGTTTTGAATTTACAAAACAGGCAAACAGAATTGTAACTTGTGCTGATGTGAAATCAGCAACTAAATATATATATGAAAATAATTCATTAGATGAGCTATCCAAATATAAAGTTGATAAATGTTTGATTAATGATAACGGTTCAAAATGTGATTTCTTACTGTTTAATTGTAAAAAGAAGATTTCATACTTCATAGAACTTAAAGGCTCTGATTTGATTAAAGCCGTTGAACAAATAGACCGTTCAATTGACATGCTTCATAAAGATTTCAATAATTATTCTGTTGAGGCAAGGATAGTTTTAACAAGAATAAATACAACTGATTTAATAAATATCAAACTAATACGACTACAGCGTAAATTGAAAAAACTTAAAGGAAAATTAATTAAGCAAACAAGACAACTTAACGAAAAAAATTAAGCAATTATACATTACATTAAATCTATTTATAATCCTATAAAAATTAATATCACCCACCATAACCAACCCAACCAATCTACATTCAACAACAAAAAAAAATATAAAACTAAACTAAAATAAATATGGATGCTTTATTAAAATCCACGCTTTGGCGACAATTTGGGGCGAGTATTGATCTGCTTGATAATGCGATAGTGCTTTGCCCCACTAGCTTTGGGACACGGAGAAGAAATTTTTGTACAACGCTTACCATGGCTTGTTCTTCTTGGATTATTATTTGACGCTTACGCCTAAAAGTTTTTTACCGCCTAGTCCATTTTCGCTTTCAGAATTTGAAGACCGAATGCCAGAAAGAACTTACACCAAGGAGGAACTCAGCAACTATTTACAATTTTGTAGAAAAAAATGCCACGATTTAATTGCTGGATTAACCACAGAAATAGCCAACAGCTATTGGGTAAATGAATCGGAAACCATGCGCTACAACGTGGTAGAGATTTTGCTGTACAATATGCGACATGTGCAACATCACGCGGCCCAACTCAATTTATTATTGCGACAAGAAATTAATGATGCTACAGAATGGGTTTATGAAGCAGAGGATGCGTTATAAATTAAGTTATTAATTTTGGAGCATTATTTTTTTATTATGTTGAGTTGTTCATTTACTCGCTGTCGAGCAAACAAACAACTCAACTATTTATTTCAATTTACTTTTTCTTATCGTCCACTTCTTCAAATTCTACATCGGTTACGTCTTCTGCACCTGATGTATTCGTGTTAGAAGTGTTATCTGTATTGCCGCCAGTGGCAGCTCCATCGGCTTGTGCTTTATACATTTCTTGACTTGCAGCTTGCCATGCGTTATTCAATTTAGCGGTAGCAGCTTCTACTTTTGCTAAATCTTCTAACTTGTGCGCTTCTTTCAATTCACTTAAAGCACTTTCGATACCAGTTTTATTACCACCTGATATTTTATCGCCAAATTCTTTCAACTGCTTTTCCGTTTGGAAAATCAAACTGTCGGCAGCATTTAATTTCTCGATGCGTTCCTTCATCGCTCTATCAGTATCTGCATTAGCAGCGGCTTCGGCTTTCATTCGAGCAATCTCATCTTTAGAAAGACCTGTGGAGGCTTCAATTCTGATGTTTTGCTCTTTGCCTGTGCCTTTGTCTTTAGCGGAAACGCTCAAGATACCGTTAGCATCCATATCAAAAGCAACTTCTATTTGCGGAACACCTCTTGGTGCTGGCGGAATACCATCCAAAATAAATCTACCTACTGAGCGGTTATCTCTTGCCATAGGTCGCTCTCCTTGTAAGATATGAATTTCTACGGAAGGCTGATTGTCAGAGGCAGTAGAGTAAATCTTAGATTTTTTGGTTGGAATGGTAGAATTAGATTCAATCACTACATCGTAAACTCCACCCATTGTTTCGATACCCAAAGAAAGTGGTGTTACGTCCAACAACAAGACATCTTGTACATCGCCACTCAATACACCTCCTTGAATCGCAGCACCTACGGCAACCACTTCATCTGGGTTAACCCCTTTGTTAGGTTTTTTGCCAAAGAAGTTTTCTACGGCTTGCTGAATGGCAGGAATACGAGTAGAACCACCTACCAAGATTACTTCATCAATATCATTTTTACTCAAACCTGCATCTTTCAAAGCTTTTGCACAAGGCTCAAGGGTTCTTTGTACCAAATTATCTGCTAATTGCTCAAATTTGGCACGGCTAATTTTCAATACTAAGTGCTTAGGAACACCATCCACAGCAGTGATGTAAGGTAAATTAACCTCTGTTTCCATAGCAGAAGACAATTCGATTTTTGCTTTTTCCGCAGCGTCTTTCAAACGTTGCAAAGCCATTGGGTCTTTGCGTAAGTCTATGCGCTCTTGTCTATTAAATTCCTCTGCTAGGTAGTCTATTAGCACGCGGTCGAAGTCATCCCCTCCTAAGTGCGTATCACCGTTAGTAGATTTTACTTCAAAAACACCTTCGCCCAAGTCCAAAATAGAAATATCGAAAGTACCACCTCCTAAGTCATAGACGGCAATAGTCATGTCTTTATTTCGCTTATCCAAACCATAAGCCAATGCTGCTGCCGTTGGCTCATTGATGATACGACGAATATTTAAACCTGCAATTTCGCCAGCTTCTTTGGTCGCTTGGCGTTGAGAATCGTTGAAATAAGCAGGTACAGTAACCACCGCTTCTTTCACTTCTTGCCCCAAGAAATCTTCTGCTACTTTTTTCATTTTCTGCAGAATCATAGCTGAAATTTCTTGTGGTGTGTAGCTTCTACCTTCAATGTCCACACGCACCGTATCGTTATCACCTCTCACTACTGAATAAGGTACATTTTTTGCCTCATTACCGGATTCACTATAACGTTGCCCCATGAATCGCTTGATGGAAGCGACTGTTCTTGTTGGGTTAGTAATTGCTTGTCGTTTAGCAGGGTCGCCAATTTTTCGCTCCCCATTATCCATGAAAGCCACAATCGAGGGAGTGGTTCTGCGCCCTTCATCATTTGGGATTACTACCGGCTCATTCCCTTCCATTACAGCTACACATGAGTTGGTTGTTCCTAAATCAATTCCAATAATTTTACTCATTGTTGCTTATTTTTATTTTGTGAATTATGTTTCTAAATTTTATTTATTTTTTTATTTCTTCTTCACTTATAGCAATCCGTATGCCAAACCCAACGGCAAAAAAATAACTGACATTTTGGAAAATCAATACGGTGCTATTTAGAAAAAATGACATATACTAGAAAAGGAAATGACAAGATGACAGTTTGTGCCAATTTTCTTACAGCGTTTTTCAGTTAACTGCTTTATAGCTTGTCGAAAATTAATTAATATAACAATATTTACACGAGTTGCTTTTTAGATAGACTCGAATTATGGCTTAAAATGATTTTGGCTTAGCAACAAAGAACACTGGAATAAACAAACCAATTATAAAAAATGAAAAAAGCAAACCACCAATTGTTCCTATGGCTAAAGAAAACCAAAAAACTTCATTCTGCCCGTACATTAAGAACGGTATCAACCCAAGAATAGTGGAGATAATAGTTAGAAAGATTGGAATAGCTTTTTGATAAAAAGCCTTAATATAAAGCTCTAAAGAATCGCTGTTGGGTCTCTTTTTTTTATAATAATTAAAATCATTGATAATTAAAATTAAACTATTGACGACAATGCCACTCAATAAAATGAATGAAGTGTAGCCACCTTGGTCAAAAGGGAAATCAAACCAGTAAAAAGTCAAAAAAATTCCAATGAATGAAATAGGAATCAATACTAATATAGAAAATGCTTGTTTGAAAGATTCAAACATAATGGCACTAATCATAAATATCAGGATAATGACTAAGCCAAGAAGTGCATACTGCTTTTTATCCTCCTTTCCCCAACTCCAAGTATTTTGTTTGAGCGTATAGCCCAAAGGCATTTCCTTTTGCATTTGGGCGATGATTTCGTCTAAATATTTCTGCCCAAACCTCGCAGAGCCAGTATATTGAAATTCGACCATTCTAATATAGGCTTGATTCTCTTTATGAATACTTGACCTTACCTTTTGTTTGGTTAATTGCGCGACTGCTGGAAAGGCAAATTTCAAGCTATCTAAAGTTTGGGTTTTATGATTTAAAAGCCATAAATTATTGTTGGGTGTTTGGTCATTTATTAATCGAACCGCTTGCTGGTTCGGTAAATAAAAGTCAGGATAAGTCAACTGGTTAAAATCCTTCAATACATTGAATAACTGGGCTTTGTTTATTCCTTTAGCTACCATTTCTGTAGGAAAAACAGCTAATTCATATTCATAAATATCTTTTTCCCACCAGTTGATATTGGCTTCAATATTGACTTCTTGAATCCTTGGATGCTTTAATAATTTTTCAGCAAACCGTTCCGCTTGTCTTTCTAGTTGGTTTTTGTTGTAGCCAGACATCATCACTCGAAAACTGGGTGGTGAATTACCAGAATCGTTGCTAAACCCTTTCCCTACACCGTAAATATTCCATTTGATACCGCCTAAATTTAAGCTAAATGCCGTAAGTCGGCTTTTTAATTGATGCGGAAATATCAAATCATACCCTTCATTGAAGTAGATTTCTAAACTACCATTCTGACCACTATAAATTTGCGAGGTAAACTGTTTGACTTCCGTTTTATAATTGCCTAAATAACTTTCGACTTGTTGGAAAACCGCATTTAATTGTGCTATCGTTGAACCCGTTGGCATACTGGCGCGCACGTACAGAACAGTTTCGCCCGCTTCTCGGTAGGAAGAGCCTTCGTAAACATACCATAGGAACAATCTTAATGTGCCTCCTAACAATTTGTTTGCGGTTGGTTTGACGTTCTCTACATACCACTCGTTGCCAAGCGTTCTGTTGTACCAATCCTTGCCGCTAATCGTATTGGGCAACAAAAAAACGGGAAGTCCAAAAAGGAGGACTAAGCCTGCAATCACAATGCCTTTTCTACGAATCAGCAGAGCAAGTAATCGGCGATACCAATAGTGTATTTTTTTTTGATACAAGAACTTCTTGTGACTTTTTGATACAGTTTGGTCGTTATAGAAATACCCCATTAATGCAGGTATTAATAGAAGTGCTACCAGCAAAGATATAGCAAGATTAATGCTTATCACTTGCGCAAATGCCAGCAAATTAACTTGCCATTGCTTCGGTAAGAACCATATGACCACCAACGCTGCAATCGTAGTGAGCGTGGACGCTAAGAGTGCGGGAAAAACGTATAAATTGTTGTGCTTACGGAGGTGGTGCATCATCACGATACTGTTGTCAATCATCATACCAAATGAAATAGTGACACCAGCCAAAGCATAAAGATGAAGTTCAATGCGAAAGAGGTAATACAAAATAAAAGCAAGTCCTAGATTACAGAAAATGCTGATAATGACAATAGTTAAATATCGCCAACTTCTGTAAATTAACAAAGTAAACAACAACAAAATACCAAGCGATAGCAGCGTTCTTTGACCAATTTTGTTTAATTCTTGAGTAAGGAACACGGTAGCATCATCTTCTAATAGTAGTTTGTAATCAAAAGGCAAATTTTGTGATAATGATAAAATGTTGTTTTTTACATCACGAGCCACTTGAATAGTATTCGAGCCAGCCGAAGCATAAAACAATAGCCGAATACTATTTTCACCATTTATTCTGTAAAATTGAGTGGCTGGTCTTTCTTCAAAGCTAATGCTGGCAAGTTCTTCCAGTCGAATAACGTTTCCGCCAATTTTCTTAATCGGAATGTTCAAAAGTTGTTTTTTTATTGAAGATGCTTCATCTGCCACATTATAGCCTGTGTTGTTCAATCGAATATTAATTCTATCTTGATGGTCCTCCACAATACCTAAATCTTCAATGCGGTAAGTTGCGGATAAGGCTTGTAACAAATCATTTGCGCTTAGTCCCAGTTGCGCCAATCGTGCTGACTGATAGACTATCCGAAATTCAGTTGCGTTGCCGCCTGCTACTTCAATCCTTTCCAAATCCTTTAGTAAGGCTAATTTAGGGCTAAGTGTTTCCTTGGCATATTGGTACAATTCAGAAGGCGCAGCATTGCCAATTAGTGCGTAAGACAGAATAGGACGCTCGGCTAGTTCTTGTTCAGGATCACTGATTGAAATAGTTGGAAAACTTACGCCATCAGGAAATTTTGGATAGAGTTGCCGTACTTTTGAAGCCAACTCAAATCGAAAAAAATCAATATCTACATCAGGCGAAATGTCTATGGCTATCGTGCCACTTCCACTACGAGCAATGCTATACACTCGCTTTACGCCTTCTACCAAACTAAATGCGCCTTCTAATGGCGTTATTACCTCTTGTTCCACCACTTCTGGGGAAGCTCCCGCCCAACTGCACCAAACCGTGACCGAACGCTCCTTAGCAGAAGGCAACCATTGTATGGAAAGCAAAGGCAACAGCGCATATCCCATCACGGATAAGCACAAAAAAGCCAAAATGACACTAAAAGGTGGAAAATTGATTTTCATATCTATCAACAAGTAATCCCAAAGAATAGTAATTCACTTTACAAAGTTAGTTATTCTCACAAAGGTATTTTCGCCAAAAAAAGCCAAAAATCGCCCATTAAGGTTTTGTTAATTTTCTAAAATTTTCTCTTTTGCGCTTGCTTGTTATCCAAATTCTTTTTTATTTTTATAATCTAATCTAATCTTCTAATCTAATCTAATGTAATGTAACTAAAAGGAAATATGATGAATTGCAGCCATTTAACTAAAACATTCCTTTTCTCGATTATATGCGTGCTGTTTGCTTGTAGCCAGCAACAACCCGAAGACCAAGTGTTGTCTAGTGTAGGTCAGGTGAAAAGCGACCCTATCGCCGTGAAAACTACCGCCGCTATCCAAGGTAATTTTCCACTCCGTATTATTACTAATGGCACACTCAGGGCGACTAAAAAAGTAGAAATCAAGTTGCAAAGCAGTGGTTTCATCACGCATTTACCTATCCAAACAGGACAAATAATAACACAAGGTAGCCTGATGGCTCAACTAGATGACCGCGCACTACAACTCCAACTTCAGCAAGCCCATTTAACATTGGAAGAAGCCGAAGTCAAGAAAGCAGACCTATTGATTGCCAACGGCGGTATCGCTTATCGAGATAGTTCCGTGAGTGCGGATAAACTGCAACTCATCAACACTGCCAGTGGCTACAACAAAGCGCTTCACGCCATCAGCCAAGCACAGTACGAACTTTCTAAAACTACCATACTTGCGCCTTTTTCAGGAGTAGTAGCCGCTATAAAACTGCAAGAAAATCAACAGGCTAACGCTGGCGAAACCATCTGCATGCTTCTTGCCACAGATAGCTTTGAAGCCACTTTTACTTTGTTAGAGCAGGACGCCCTCGCTGTCAAGATAGGGCAATCTGTCAAAATACAACCAACGGCTATGCCCAGCACCACCTTAAAGGCAAGCATCAGTAGCATTAATCCTATCATCAACGAGCAGGGATTGGTCACGCTTTATGCGCGAGTACTGCCGCCTTTTCCGAAACAACTATTCGAGGGAATGAATCTGCAAGTGATAATCGAACAAGAAATTGCCAATCAACTGATTGTGCCAAGAACGGCGGTGGTGCTGCGCTCTGGGAAAGCTGTGGTGTTCAGTCATGCAGCAGCCGAGCAGGTAGCCAAGTGGAATTACGTCACCATTGCGCACGAGAACGATACCCATGTAGCCATTGCGGAAGGGTTGCCAAAGTATGCCACCGTGATATACGAAGGCAACCTCAATTTAGACCACGATGCTGCGGTAAGAGTAGAAAAGGAATGACGTTTAAATAGATTGCTTAATAGATAATAGGATTAATATGGAAAACAACAATGCACCAAATAGTATTTCACCAAAAACACGCAAACAAATTGCGCAAGCCTATGGTATTAATTATAAAACGCTGATGAGTAGGCTAAAACGAAAAGAAATTGAATTACCATCAGG
>CALDYY010000145.1 GCA_937944245.1 uncultured Saprospiraceae bacterium
TAAATGCGATGAAAAGAATTACGATTAAAGATATTGCGAAGTTGCTTCAGGTGTCGCCCTCTACGGTATCCCGTGCGTTGGCAGATCATCCTGATATTAGCGAACCTACTCGGAACGCTGTTAAAATGTTAGCAGAAGAACTAGGCTACAAGCCGAATCATCTGGCAATGAATTTCAGAAAGCAGCACAGCGGCTTGATTGCACTTATTTTGCCCGAAATCCAAATGTTTTTCTTCCCGCAAGTCATTAAAGGTTTGGAAGAAGTGATTCGGAGGCAACATTGCAGTTTGATTGTGCTGCATTCTAATAATTCTTTGGATTTAGAAAAAGAAAATATTGACTTGTGTATGCAATATCCTGTGGATGGAGTAATTCTTTCTTTGACCACAGAAACAGAAGATTTGGAGCATTTAAAACCGCTAATGAAATCAGAAGTTCCTATTTTACTTTACGATAGAATACTACATAGTGACGAAGTTTCTACTTTAACCATTGACGATCAAACGGCTGTGTTTAAAGCTATTAGTTTGCTCATTAATAAAGGACATCAACATATTGTAGGGATTTTTGGCGATGAAAATCTCTACATTTCTAAAGAACGATTGAAGGGCTTTTACAAAGCAATGGAACATCATCAACTCCCCGTTCGGCAGGATTGGATTTTGAATGTAAAGCCTTTGAGTGATGTTACAGTAGCATTAAGCCAAATTTTATTGGGTACACCTCGACCGACGGCTATATTTGCTATGTCCGATGAGTTACTTATCCGTCTCCACACTGTGTTGGCACAAGTTCGCATGAAAATCCCTCGCGACATTGCGATTGTTGCCATTAGTGAGGGGTATATTCCGAATATTTCTTATCCTAAAATCACACACGTTCATCATTCTGGCTATGAAGTAGGTGCTAAAGCTGGAGAAATGCTACTAGAATTGATGCAGCAAACCCAACCCAAACAGTTGCATTATCAAATGACCTCAAAACTTGTCTTGCATGATTCTGTTTAATCATTTGATGAGGTGAAGCAAAGTATTTTTTCATACACGGTTAGGTAAGGCGGAAAAAGTTTAATTCTATAAGGTTTCCATCATTTATTTTTAGGTGGAGGTAAAGCACAGTCGTTAATACTAAAGTAAAAATTGCTAAAAGAGAAAATGAGCGCATATGTTATCAGGAGTGTTCAAAATAGCGTGGTTGTTTCTGCTGATGATTGCCTCCTATCATCTTGATGCTCAGTTAATTCAAACCGGGGAGCGCTCGCATTATGAAACCGATTTACAGCAGCGAGACTTTTACACGGATTGGAAAGGTTGGACAAGTGTGGTATTGCCTTTCAAATATGTGAATAATCTAATAGTGGTAGATGTCAATCTCAATAGATTGCTGGGTTTAAAATTCATTTTTGACACTGGAGCAGAGCATACTATCCTTACCAAAAGAGAATACAGCGAATGGCTAGGGCTTAACTTCACCCGAAAATATACCATTATGGGGGCTGATTTAAAAACGGAACTCATTGCTTATCTGGCTCAAAAAGTGACGGTCAAAGTTGGTCCAATGATTGCATTGAACGAATCTATTTTGGTATTGGAAGAAGATTATTTCAAGTACGCTGAGTTAACTGGATTGGATATTCATGGCATTTTAGGCGCTGATTTTTTCAGGAAATACATCGTACAAATTGATTTTGACAATGAACGCATTACTTTACACAAGCCAGAACATTTTAAGTACAGTCTTAAAAAATATGAAGAACTCGAAATAGAAGTTAGACGAAACAAACCTTATTTGTCTGCCAAATTAAATATTGCTGGCGACACACTAAGAAAAGTAAAACTCTTGATGGACACTGGAGCAGCTTTACCCTTATTGCTTTATACAGATATAGATACTGCCTTAACTATTCCCCCAAATGCTATTCCTGGTAATGTTGGTCGTGGACTTGGTGGCTATCTTGATGGCTACAAAGGGAGAATTAATTCACTAGAGGTATCACCTTTTCTCATGAAAGACGTAGTAACCAGTTTTCAACTGGCAGACTCTATATACGTTAATAATCCTGCTATACTCAATGATAGAAATGGAATACTCGGTAATGAAGTGCTGAGCCGCTTTAACATTGTAATTGATTACTGGCATCAAAAAGTGTATTTGCGTCCAAATAAAAGTTACAAAACTGCTTTTAAATTTGATAAAAGCGGTATTTCTATTTCTGCCTCTGGCAAAAACCTGACACAGTACACGGTGCAATATATCACACCCAACTCACCCGCAGCAAAGGCTGGTGTAGAAAAAGGAGATATTTTAATAAAAATAAATGGGACATCCACCAAATTAATGAGTATGAATTCCATTTATGAGAAATTCAAGAAACGATCAGGTAAGCAGATTAAGTTGATGGTATTGAGAAATGGCACAGAAAAGTATATCACCTTCCAACTAAGAGACTTGATTTAAATAAACTTTGGTTTTTGAATTGTGAATTATATTAACTCACAATCCAAAAATTAAATTAGGCTACTACGATATTAACCATTCGATTGGGAACAACAATAATTTTTTTAACACTTACTCCTTCTAGCCATTTTTGAATTACCTCTAACTCCAACGCTTGTTTTTCGATTTCCTCCTTAGCGACATCAACGCCAAAGTAGGCGGTAGCTCGTTTTTTTCCATTGATGCTGATAGGATATTCTATGGAATCTTCTTTCAAATATTGTTCATCAAATTCAGGATAAGTCGCTTGATGCACACTAGTATTGTAACCTAATAAATGCCACAATTCTTCTGTAACGAAAGGTGCAAACGGCGCCAACAAGATAACCATAGGTTCAAGGATAGCCCTTTTGTTGCATTTCAACTTACGCAGTTCATTAGAAGTCTCCATAAAGGTACTGATACAAGTGTTAAAGCTAAACCGCTCAACATCTTCCGCCACTTTTTTAATGGCAGCATGCAGCACTTTAAGTTCTGTCTTACTGGGTGTTTCATCAGACAATACAAACTGCTCATCTTGGAAAAATAAATCCCAGAAACGGCGCACGAATTTAGAAACCCCACTAATACCTTGCATATCCCAAGGTTTGGACATTTCAATTGGTCCCAAAAACATTTCGTACATTCTAAAAACATCCGCACCATAAGTTTCAACTACATCATCTGGATTGATAACGTTGAATTTTGATTTAGACATTTTTCCAACTTCCGATTTGGTGTAGAATTGGTTGCTACCCTCCGCTGTAATAAACTTAGAAGATTTATATTCTGGTCGCCAATTTTTATACTGTTCAATGCCTTCGTTACTTAAGTAAGATTTATTGCTGCCATAGTCCGTCACAAAATCAATGTGAACAGGCATTTGTGCCAAATCTTTGCTGTCGTAATTGGCTATTAACTCTGCGCTAATGTAATTGCCACTTGGTTTGTGATAATATGCCAATTCAATTACACCTTGAATCATTCCCTGATTGACTAGCTTTTTGAAAGGTTCTTCCGTAGGCACTAATCCTAAGTCATACAAAAACTTATGCCAAAAGCGAGCATACATCAAATGTGCCACAGCGTGTTCTGAACCTCCAACATATAAATCTACGTCCTGCCAATAATTAACGGCTTCTCGACTAGCAAAAGCCTCGTCATTATGGGCATCCATGTAACGCAAATAGTACCAAGAAGAACCTGCTACTGCTGGCATGGTATCTGTTTCGCGCGTGTAGTTTGGTTGTGGATTAACCCAATCTTTTAATCGAGAAAGGGGGGATTTTCCTTCTTTACCTGGTTTAAAATCATCTGTATTGGGTAGTTCTAATGGGAGTTCCTTTAAACTTAAAGCATGTGGAATATCTTTGTTATCGTAGTAAATTGGAAAAGGCTCACCCCAATAACGTTGGCGGCTAAATCCTGCATCGCGCAATTTGAAATTTACTTTTGCTTGCCCAATTCCCATTTCCTCAATGCGACGATTGATTTCCTGAATGGCATCCATGACCTCCATCCCGTTTAGAAAATCGGAATTGATGATTTTTCCTACCTTGTCGCTCAAAGTAGCTCCTGGATAATCTGATTTGTCCACGACATCAATAATTTCCAAATTAAATTTGGTTGCGAAAGTTTTATCGCGTTCATCATCGCTTGGTACTGCCATGATAGCACCTGTACCATAACTTACTAAAACATACTCGCCAATCCAAATAGGAATGTGTTGCTTTGTAAAAGGATTAATAGCATAAGCTCCTGTGAATGCGCCAGTTACTTGCTTATCTGCCATGCGCTCCACTTCAGAGCGCGAGCGCACATAAGCTAAGTATTCATCAATGGTAGCTTGTTGTTCTGGCGTAGTGAGTTTTTCTACTAGCGGATGTTCTGGAGCTAATACCATGTAAGTTGCTCCAAAAATAGTATCTGGTCGAGTGGTGTAAATTTCAATTTTTCCCTTGCCACCAACGACTTCAAAAAACATCTTTGCCCCTTCAGAACGTCCTATCCAGTTGCGTTGCATCGTTTTCAACGCAATTGACCAATCCACTTTTTCTAAATCATCCAGCAAGCGTTGAGCATAGGCAGTAATGCGCAGATTCCATTGAGGCATCGCTTTTTGTACCACAGGATAACCTCCTCTTTCTGAAACACCATCTTTTATTTGGTCGTTTGCTAAAACAGTACCCAATTCTTCACACCAATTTACAAACCCCATTTCGCGATAAGCCAAGCGATAGTTCATTAAAATATCGCTTTTTTTCTTTTGCGACATTTTTTTCCATTGGCTTGCTGTGAAAATCTTCGTTTGCGTAGTAGCCGCTTTTACGTTCTTATTGCCTTCAACCTCAAATTGCTGAATTAATTGATGAATAGGCAAAGCTTTATTAGCAGCTATATCGTAATAATGCTCAAAAAGTTGAATAAATATCCATTGCGTCCATTTATAATATTTGGGGTCGCAAGTAATGACTTCCCTACTCCAATCGAAGGAAAACCCAATATTATCTAGCTGTTGGCGGTAGCGTTTTATATTCTGGGCAGTAGATTCGGCAGGGTGTATGCCTGTTTGCAAAGCATATTGTTCAGCGGGTAAACCGAAGGCATCGTAGCCCATAGGATGTAATACATTAAAACCTTTAAGCCTTTTGTAGCGCGCAAAAATATCCGATGCAATGTACCCTAGCGGATGCCCCACATGTAAGCCCGCACCAGAGGGATAAGGAAACATATCCAATACATAATATTTGGGCTTTGTGGAATTGTTTTCCACTTTGTACACCTGCTGTTCTTCCCAGAATGTTCGCCACTTTTGCTCTATGTCTCTAGGTTTGTATTCCATCTTTTGTTTGGATAAATTTAGTTACTGCTAAGTGCGTTTTGCAAAAACAAGCGCAAAGCTAATGATTTGAAGCAAAACTACCTTATCCACAGGAAAGTTCCAGTGTAAAAAATGTACTTTTAAAAAAAGTGCCTAGAACAAAAGTTTAACCAAATTCACCCAAATTACTTGCCCTGATTGTGCCGAATGCACTTGTAAAAAGTAATTGCCCGCTGCCCATGTGCTGGTGTCCAAGTGATATTCATGTACTCCTGCTGTTAGGGAAGTTGTATTGATTACCTCACTAACCAATGTGCCAAATCTATTGAGTATAGCAATAGAAAGTTGATCGGCTTTTTCTAGTTGAACACGAATGTTTAATTCTGTAAAAAATGGATTAGGGAATATTTTAATAATATTTGGCGAAAAATTTATTGTGTCTCGTTTTTCTTCGGTAGCTAATGTCGTAACAAAAATAGGCGTTGCATTAAGTAACACTTCTTCTGAAGCGATGGTTTGTCTTTCTTTGTTTTGAGTATATTCCCACGTTTTTACCACTACAGAATCCACGCCCAAACTTGTTTCTAAGTTAATGCTTGCTGAGGCAAATTCTATTTGGTCGAATTTAGTATTTGCCCAAAGCACATAAATAAAGTCGCCATGCTCATCTCGAAAAGCTGCTCCAGTAGTACCTTCTGGAAGATTTAACTGGCTTGTTTTTGCTGCGTCATAAGTTTTACCGAACAATAATTCGGCAGTTGTCTTGTAAGCAATGCCCAGTGATGTAAGTTCCTGATTGTAAGGAGTTAAGTTTTGTAAGTTGCCAAACGCACCCATCAACTGGAACTCGTTGGTAGCAGCACCAAAATTGCTGTAACTGCCTAACTGATACAAGTGCAACTGCTCAATACCATTTCGTTGTGCTTCTACCAGTGCTTTGATGATATAATTGATTTGAGCAGGATAGCTGCCAATATAATTTTGAAACGGTTTTCTAGGAATATTTGTTGAGGTGATGGAAAAGCGTTTGCTAGGATATTGCGCGCCATAGCCATAGTCTTGTAGCACTTGTTCAAAATTTTCTTTGGTTTGAATCAGTCCAGCTACTGCTGCATCAGAATGTCGCTTAAAATCCAACTGTTTCGTTGTGTTGTTCCAAGTCTGAAGACTTCCATCGTAATGCGGAAATGCTTGAAAATGAAGCACATCAAAGTATGCTCCACCTTTTAAGGGAAAATCATTGCTCAGTAATCCAAAATTAGGTTCGTCGGTGTTTCTCAAAATAGCATCTAGGAAAGCAGGATGTCGCAAAGTACCAATGCTGACTAAGCCATCAGGATCAAAGCGTTTTACAACTTCGTAAGTAATGCGCAACATTCGGATGTAATAAAAAATGGGTGCTCTCAATTCATAGTCGCAAGGATTTGGATTATTGTTCCACCAGTTGCGCGGGTCTTCGCGGAGTTGTACTAAAAAGTTGGCTCTAGGGAAATCAGGGGCGTTCCACACTTCGTAGAACCGAATAAAATCCTTGTATTGGGAGACTAATTTGTAAACATAAAGGGCGTAGTAATTATTGTCGTTTACAGGAGTACCCTGCTCGCCCTCATCCCAAATTGGTTCATAAAGATTAGCAAATAACTCCGAGCGGTGGTTGCGACAGTGAAAAATATCAGAGCGATGTGCTTCCGTAGGATAACCTAAAATAGCAATATTGTTCACTATGCCTCGATTGGCATAAGATTTGAAGTCAGCTAATTTGAAATCGTAGCCCCATTCCTCCAGCACGTCTTCGCCCAAACCTATCCTAAGTGCGGTAACGCCCAAGCCAGGTAAGCCAAGTGCAGGATGACCGATGGCTAAGTTCACCAGTTCATGCTCTTTCCAACCTTGATGACCACCAATTTGAATACCATATTGAAATGGAGATTCGTTTCCATGAATAAAATCATTAGCAGTTAGGGCTGTTTGCGAAAAAAACGAGTAATTGAAAAATAAAAAAGTAGCTAGCAAGTAAATCTTGTTCATGGCATTACATATGATTTAAGGGCAAAATTACATAAGTATTAAATAAACATAATGGACAAAAATGGGGAAAATGACCTTTGAATAATATGATAATAAGTTTGAGATACAAAATATTTTTTTTCTTAAACGACTTATAAACAGCGACTTACAATCCGCTTTTGCATTCATTGTTAAGACATTAATTAATCTGTAAAAATTAAGTCAATGCTAAAATATGAGTCGAAGAGAATAAATCTTACTTCGTTTATCCCATTTTTTTTGGATATATTTGAATTGATTATTTCCGTAATAAAAGAATATTTTGAAATGCGTTTACTGTTGTTATTTCTTTTTCCTTTTACAGTATGTAGCCAAATATTAAACTCAAAGATAGAACGTATTACGCTACCTAGCGTGGATAACGAAGTGCTTCAAGCACAAGAACTGGAACGAAGAGCAAAGGGAGTAGTGCCAGAGTTTGCTCTTCCCTTCCAAGTAAACATCAATGCACAAAAACAAGGTACTTGGTCTTTAGAAAATGAACAAACCGCTATATGGCAAATGCTAATTTATTCTCCGAAAGCCTATTCTTTGAACTTGGGTTTCAGTCAATTAGCACTACCTGAAAAAGCAACACTCTTCATACACAGCACTAAGACTAAAGACCGATTAGGTGCTTTTACTAATGCCGACTTAAATAACAACACAGCATTTTGGACACCTATTATACTAGGTGATGAAATTTTAGTTGAGGTTAGACTACCAGCCGAAGCAAAAAGGGACTTAGTCCTAGAAATTGAATATGTTAATCACGATTTTATGGGGTTTGGCTATTATATGGCACAAGATTGTTATGTAGATGCTGTTTGTGGCACTATTGACGGCTTCCCCGAATTGGATGCACTGCGCGATGTCATAAAATCTGTTGCGGTCTATTCTATTAATGGGGCTAGAATTTGTACTGGTTTTCTCGTCAATAATACTCGACAGGATTGTACGCCCTATTTTATGACGGCTAATCATTGTGGCGTAAATGAGCGAAATGCCTCTAGCGTAGTCGTTTATTGGAACTTTGAGAACAGCACTTGTCGAAAAATAAATACTCCCGAAAATGAACGGCGAGGCAACGGGAAATTAGAGACTATAAATTCAGGAGCTAAAGTTGTAATGGAGCATTCTTCTTCCGATATTACCCTTTTGCGCCTGAACACTCCTGTGGTAGAAGCAGCTAATGCTTTCTTTAGTGGTTGGGTGAATACCCTTTCCACGCCTTCTCCTTCCTTTTGTGTGCATCATCCAAGTGGTGGAGAAAAAAGAGTTTCTATTAGCAATACACCTACTTTTATAGGCGATTTAAGCCCCTCTGAATTTCCAGGGCTTATTCGTAATCCTATTATTGTGCCTCGTTGGGATGTAGGTTCTACACAAGACGGTTCATCAGGCGCACCGCTATTTAATGAAAATAGTTTTGCAGTAGGTGTTGTCAACGGTGGCTTAGCCAGTTGTGCTAACAATGATTTTGATGCGTTCGGACCAATAGCGCTGGCTTGGGAAGGTGGAGGAGCACCTAGTTCGCGATTAAAAGATTGGCTTGACCCAGATAATTTAGGCATCTCACAACTTAAAGGATTAAAACGAAATAGCTGCGGAAGGATAGAATCTGTTACCAAGCGCGTCCTTGCGGTATGTGAAGATGATGCGGCGATATATGAAATTATGTTGAGTCAAGTGTTGTCTCAAAGTGCGTCTATAAAAGCTACTGGACTACCAGCAGACGTTAGATTTCGATTTTCGAGTAGAAAAATACAAGGGAAAGAAATTCTTAATGTAGAACTTAGCAACTTAGCAGCATTAGCCAATAGCGATTTTTTCTGGGAATTACAAATTAAAGAAGGTGAAGCAACATTACCTGTTTTGCTAAAATTGACCGTTTTTTCTAAAACTTCAAGACTTGTTCAACTACTTCAGCCTCTAAATAAAAAGGAAGCTACGGAAGATGCTCCCAATTTCATTTGGGAAAAACAACTAGAGGGCACAACTTATGATTTTCAGTTGGCGCAAGATGTAAATTTTAGCCATATCATAAAAGAAATAAGCAACATAACCCAAAACAGTGTAAAAGACATCAAATTAAGCTCTGATGCTACTTACTACTGGCGTGTGCGTGCCAATACAATTTGTAGCCAAAGCAACTGGTCAGCACCTTTCGAGTTTACAACAGCTATTTGCAATACCTTTTTACCAAAAGATTTACCCATTAATATAAGCTCTAGTAAACCTCAAGATTATGAATCTATTGTCGAGGTTAATTTATTAGCCAAAGTGGTGGAAGTAAATATTATGGACTTGCGTGGTGAACACGACTGGATTAGCGATATGCAATTTGCACTTGAAAGTCCAAGTGGTACAATTGTTCAACTAATTGACCGTCCTTGCTTCGATGAAAGAGGATTTCATTTAACGCTTGACGACAAAGCAAACACTAAAGACTTTCCCTGCCCACCGACCAACGCAAAAGCCTACCAACCATTACAGCCTTTATCCAAATTTAAGGATGAACTTACACAAGGTGTTTGGAAGTTGCGTTTTCGCGACAACGAAAGTGATGATGGTGGTGTGCTTAAAAATTGGGAACTTCGGTTGTGTTATACCGAAAAAACAACATCAACCATCGCTATTGAGCAAACTGCATTTGAACTGTATCCTAATCCAAGTGCGGGTACATTTAATGTTTTGTTGCGGGACAATTTCTTGCCAGAAAACATTCAGATATTCGATTGGTCAGGTAAATTGGTTTACACAGGCATTTATCAATCCGTACTTCATGTAGAGCATCTAACGTCAGGCATCTATGTTGTGGAATTAATCAATGCTAAAAATGCTTATTCCAAAGTAATTTCGATTGTGAAATAATGGTATTTCATTGTATTATTGTACTCTAAAACGGAGAAACAAATGATGAATGCACATGAAATAGATTATCGCATATATGGGGAGGAAATGCAATTCGTAGAGATTGAATTAGACCCTATGGAAACTGTGGTTGCTGAATCTGGTGCCTTTATGATGATGGAGGAAGGGATTGAAATGGCAACTATTTTTGGCGATGGCAGCAACACATATAGTGGTAGCCTTTTTGATAAAGTATTGTCCGCAGGAAAACGCTTATTAACAAATGAAAGCCTATTCATGACTGCTTATACGCATCAAGGCTCAGGTAAAAAGCGCGTGGCATTTGCCTCTCCTTATCCTGGAAAAATTATTCCATTGGATTTAATGGCTTACGATGGCAAAATCATCTGTCAAAAAGATGCTTTCCTTTGCGCTGCCAAAGGTGTTTCACTTGGAATTGAATTTTCCAAGCGCATCGGTAGAGGCTTCTTTGGTGGTGAAGGTTTCATCATGCAAAAAATAGAAGGAGATGGATTAGCATTTCTGCATGCTGGCGGTACTATTATTGAAAAGCACCTTGCTATTGGGGAGGTAATGAAAGTGGATACAGGTTGCTTGGTTGCATTCACGCGCGAAGTAGATTACGATGTGGAATTGGTGAAAGGAATTAAAAATATGTTCTTTGGTGGTGAAGGTTTCTTCTTTGTGCGCCTAGAAGGACCGGGAACAGTGTGGATACAGTCCTTACCATTTGCTAGATTAGCAAGTAGAGTATTGGCAAACGCCAGATTTAAAGGAGGCAAAGATGAAGGTGGTGGCTTATTAGGAGGTTTAGGTAATTTACTCGATGGCGATGGATACTAGGATTGCTATTACACAAAACAATTTATGCTGATACGTGAGCGATATAATGCTAAGTTTATAAAGGAATTAGAACAGCTAAATCCCGCTCAACGTCAAGCAGTGGAGCAAATAGAGGGACCTGTATTAGTGATTGCAGGACCCGGAACAGGCAAAACACACATTCTATCCGCTCGCATTGGTCGCATTTTGCTCGAAACAGATACGCAACCCTATAATATCTTGTGCCTCACTTTCACTGATGCTGGTGTAAGAGCAATGCGAGAACGTTTACTGCATTTTATCGGTCCAGAAGCACATAGGGTTCATATCTACACATTTCATTCTTTTTGCAACAACATTATTCAGGACAATCCAATATACTTTGGAGCGATGCCCTTAGAACCTATCAGCGAACTAGAGCAAGTTGAACTTATTCAAGAACTACTAGATGAACTTCCCGCTTCGCATCCTTTGAAACGCGGTCGTGGTAATCCTTATTTCTACCTTCAACATTTGATTGATTTGTTTCAAACAATGAAGCGGGAATGCTGGTCTGTCGAATACATGGAACAACAAATAATTGCCTATTCACAAGAATTGCCCAATAAAAAAGAATTTATTTATCAAGTCAATCATGGTAAATTTCAGAAAGGTGATCTGAAAGAAGCAAAGCTAGAGGAGGAGCAATTTAAAATGGAACAACTCTTGGCGGCGGCACAACTTTTTCCTATTTATCAAAAAAAGATGAAAAAAGCGCGTCGTTATGATTATGACGACATGATATTGTGGGTGTTGCGTGCATTCGAGAAGAAACCTGCTTTGCTACGTCGCTATCAAGAGCAATATTTATATTTCCTAGTGGATGAATACCAAGATACTAATGGTGCACAGAATCAAGTACTGCAACGATTAATGGATTTTTGGGAAATACCTAACATTTTTATCGTTGGTGATGATGACCAATCTATCTATGAATTTCAGGGTGCACGTCTAAAAAATATTCGCGAGTTTTATGAAAAATATGAGGCACACCTTCAACTCATTGTGTTGACCAACAACTATCGTTCCACACAGCCTATATTAGATAGTGCTTATGGCTTGATTGAACGAAATGAGAAAAGACTGCTCAACGATTTACAAACATTAGGGCTACAAAAAAAATTAATTGCTACACACAAAGAATTTAGTCAACTCAAAATTCAGCCCCAAATCATAGAATTTCCCAATCGCCTACAAGAAGATTTAAGCATTGTGCAACAGATTGAAACGGCTTGGCAAGAAGGATATCCTTTGAAAGAAATTGCCATTATTTACGCTCAACACAAACAAATAGAGAACATCCTTTACCTGCTCGAAAAAAAAGGAATCCCCTACAACGTCAAGCGAAGAGTGAACATACTGAACCTACCCATCATATGGAACTTGCGTTTATTGCTTCAATACTTATCAGCCGAATACGAACAGCCTTATAATGGTGAGCATTTACTTTATCAGCTTTTACATGTTGATTTTTTGAAGATTCACAGTAGCGACATTGCGCTAGTTAGTTTATATTTAGCACAAGAAAATGTGAGCGAGCAAAAAACATGGCGTAGTACAATCGAGCAAATTGGGCAAAAAAAGATTAAACTTCATCTGCAAGAACCTGCTGCTTGGAAGGCTTGGAGCACATTTCTGAATAATGCACTCCAAGATTATCGCAACTACTCGTTGCCCCTACTGCTAGAGCGAATCATCAACCGCAGTGGATTGCTTCATTTTATCTTACAGCATCCCGAACAAATTTGGTTAACCCAAGTATTGAGGACTTTCTTTGATTTTGTTCAAGACCAGACCTATCGCTACCCACAACTTAATATTAAAGGATTACTGGAAATATTAAAAAATATGGAAGGTAATCGTATCCCGCTGGCAATCAGTAAATTGACAACTGCTGAGGAAGGCGTTAACTTACTCACTGCACACGGTTCTAAGGGCTTAGAATTTGAAAGAGTATTCATTATTGATTGTATAAAAGACTATTGGGAGCCTAAAAAGAGAGGGGGTAATTTTCAATTTACCTTTCCAGAAACATTAACTTTTAGCAATGAAGAGGATGAAATGGAGGCGCGCCGCCGTTTGTTTTATGTAAGCATGACAAGAGCAAAAGCCCAACTACACCTATCATATAGCCAACAAGACCGACAAGAAAAAACACTTCAAAGAGCACTATTCATTGATGAAATTATCCAAGAAAAAACCATTTTTTCTCATCTGCAACAGCAAACGTTTTCCGACGAAGAATTGCAGAAAGTACAAAACGTACTGCTCTTTGAAACAGAAAAGCCAACTATTCAGTCTTTTTTAGATAAAACTGTGGTCAATCAACTATTAGAAGATTTTCGTTTGAGCATATCTTCATTAAATACTTATTTGGCTTGTCCGCTGAGTTTTTTCTATCAATATGTACTTAAAATTCCTACACTCCAAAGCGAAGCAGCAAGTTATGGAGAGGCAATACACCGAGCTTTGCAACTTTACTATGAAACGATGCTCAATCGTAAAAATAAAACATTTCCTAGTCTAAGCCAACTGTTGAAATATTTTGAGGAGGATATGAAACGCACCTATCGCCATTTTTCTACTAATGAATTTCAGCGAAGACTAGATATGGGAAAGCAGAATTTAACATATTATTATGATACATTAAAAACTGGTGAAAAAGAAGTTAAAATTGAACTTAATCTGCGCCAAGTAGAAGTAAGTGGTGTACCTATCACAGGCACTATTGACAAAATAGAATTTACAACTCCTACCATAGCAAATATTGTGGACTACAAAACAGGGAAATCAAGTCCGAATCAACTCAAACGCCCTGATGAAAAAAATCCTTATGGAGGAATCTACTATCGTCAGCTCATTTTTTACAAGCTATTGTACGAAAACTACCGACCTACATCCAGCATTATTAAACAAGGTACAATTATCTTTCTCGATCCCACACCTCAAGGAAAATACAAAAAATCTACTATCACATTCAATAGTAAGGACAGTACTTTTATGAGAAACTTAATAAAAGATACTTACGAAAATATCAAAAAACATGAGTTTTATGAAGGTTGTGGTGAAAAGCATTGTATCTGGTGCAACTTTGCTAAGAAAAATAAACTAATGGACTCCCTTACCGCTCCTCAAATTGAATCGTTAGATGACTGAGATGTCAAGTCCTTCATGCAATTATCACACCATTGTTATAAAAATAAAATAATCACTTTTGATAAACTGAAAATGTAATTTTGCACTTGAAATTAGCAGTAGATAAATTGGCACTACATCAATAATGCCAAGAAAACTAAAAAATGAATTCACAACAATGAAAGTTACTGAATATTTTGAGAAAGCAAATGGACAAACATTAATTTCATTCGAGGTATTACCGCCTTTAAAGGGTGGAGATGTAAAGTCAATATTTGATGCACTCGACCCACTGATGGAATTTAAGCCACCATTTGTAGATGTAACTTACCATAGACAGGACTACATCTACAAGAAAAAATCAGAAGGGCACTACGAAAAAGCAGCCATCAGAAAACGCCCTGGTACCATCGGTATTTGCGCCTCCATCATGCACCGATACGGCGTAGAAGCAGTACCGCACCTTATCTGTGGAGGATTTACAAAAGAAGATACAGAAAATGCACTCATTGACCTCAATTTTCTAAACATTAATAATGTATTAGTCATCAGAGGCGATGCTAGAAAGTTGGAAGGACGATTCGTACCAGAACCTGATGGACATGGATTTGCTATTGACTTAGTAAAACAAATTGTGGATATGAATGAGGGGCGATATCTAGACGAAGATATTGAGAATGGAGCAAAGACAGACTTTTGTATAGGTGTGGCTGGCTATCCTGAAAAACATTTTGAAGCACCCAACATGAATTTTGACCTCCAGCATTTGAAAGCTAAGATAGATGCTGGTGCAGAATATGTAGTCACGCAAATGTTCTTTGACAACCAAAAATACTTTGATTTTGTGGACGCTTGTAGAAAAGCTGGTATTAACGTTCCTATTGTACCAGGGCTAAAACCTATCACAAAAAAATATCAACTTACTACATTGCCCAGTATCTTTCACATTGACTTACCAAACGATTTATTATGTGAATTTACAAAAGCAAAAACTTTAGATGCCAAGAAACAAGTAGGTGTAGAATGGTGTATCGAGCAATCTAAAGAACTCAAACAAAAAGGAGCGCCCTGCTTACACTACTACACCATGGGAGACTCCAGCACCATTAAAAAAATTGTAGAAGCAGTAAGTTAGCTAACCTGCTAAAAAAGAAATAGTTAAAGAAAATGAAGAAAAAAAGTTATTTTTTTTCTTCAAAAAACTTGCAGAACTTAAAATGTTGGTATATATTTGCACTCGCTTTTGAAAAGAAAGGCGACTAAGTTCATTGACAGTTGGGGAATAGATAGGAGAGGTTAGAGGGAGAGAGAGAATTGAGTTAAGATAATAGATATAAAGAGAGATAGAGATAGGATACTTTAGTGGTATATATCTTTAGAAGATATTTACTATGGAGA
>CALDYY010000146.1 GCA_937944245.1 uncultured Saprospiraceae bacterium
GCGAAAATGTAAAGGCTATCGTTCGCAGGAATTTCTACATTCAGCACTTCTTTGCCTGCAATGCCATCCACATTCATTCTAAAAGAAATGCCACTGCTGCTTTCAATAGCTATTCTACCCAATCTAATTCTTTGATTTTCATTGTTATACACTTTTAAAATTCGTGTAGCAGAACCTAGCTCTGTGAATACGGTATCAAAACGAAGCGTATCCGTAGAAAAAGTAAGTTGGATATTTTCGGTCAGTAGTATCTCTTCTTTGTTACAAGCCCAAAGCAGGATAGAGAAAATAATAGCAAAAAGTAATATTTTTTTCATTTTATAGAATGCACTGATGTTAATGTCTGAATCAATTCAGGTAATTTGGTGTGATATAAACGCTGTTTGCAAAGTTAGATTGTTAGCCGCACATCGTTGTTACATCGAATAAAATATATTTATCTTCCTGAAGACAAAACATTTTTAGGGCAATAGAAGAAAATTTGGATTTTCGTTATACTTTTAAAACTGAAATCTATTTTTCATCATTAAAACGAACAACATGAAATACCAACCAATGAGTTTCGTACTTTTTTTAGCACTTCTAGCCTGTAATACCACTTCAAAATTAAGCAAACCTGGCGAGCCTATTTTTGTAGCACCTTTGGCGGTGCAGGCTTATTCTTTCAGAAATTACTTTCCCAAAGACGTAGTAGCCACTTTAGACAATATCAAAGCTATGGGTATCACCGAAATTGAAGGAACACCCGGTCGAATTGATTTAGAAGATTATAAAAAACTCTGCGACGAAAGGGGCATTAGTATTCCTTCCAATGGTGCAAATTTTGACCAACTAGAGAACACCCCAATGGATATTGTAAAAAACGCTAAAACACTGGGTGCAAAGTATGTAATGTGCGCTTGGGTACCTCATAAAAGCGGGGAATTTAGTCTTGCCGATGCACAAAAAGCAGTGGCAGTATTTAACAAGGCAGGCAAAATATTACAAGAAAATGGATTGACGCTTTGCTATCATCCGCATGGTTACGAATTTCAGCCTTATGAAAAAGGAACGCTACTCGATTATATCATTCAAAACACTGACGCTAAGTATGTTTCTTTTGAAATGGATGTTTTCTGGATACAATTTGGTGGTGGCGACCCAGTAGCATTACTACAAAAATATGGCAATCGCTGGAAACTCATGCACTTGAAGGACATGAAAAAAGGAACAGAAAAGAACTTAACGGGCGGCACTTCCGTAGAAAATAATGTACCACTAGGTACAGGCGAATTAGATATGAAGAATATCTTAATTGAGGGAAGAAAAATTGGTATCGCTCACTATTTCATTGAGGACGAGAGTAGTGCAGTGATGGCGCAAGTTCCAGAAAGCATTGCCTACTTGAGAAGCCTACGCTATTGAAGTATTTGGCTGATTAATGATAAGCAAAATCTATACCATTTGGATTAACAAAATGGTTGACTAGTACAAATGTAGATTTACGATAAAACTTTTTATAAATTATAAATAGAAAGCCTTATCAAACCAAACTTAAATACAAAGTTAGGGACAAGAATAAGAAAACGAGTGGGTAGCTCTAAAAAGAGCACCCCTCGTGAAAAGCAGCTTACTTGCTGTACTACCTTAATGGCTCATTTATTGGAACGATAAGGTAGCAGGCGTAAGGCTTCATCAAAAAGACACCGTCAAAAAATACTCGGATTCTTTCACTTCATACACTCCAGAGTGTATCGTAAATTGATTTATGCTTTTAAAATTTCTTGTAACGACTTGTGGAAGTGAAAATTCTTCTAGTACGACGAATTTTAAGTCCTGGAAATAAATCTTTCTTATTTCTGGCGAAATACTATGGCGAAGAAATTGAAATACGACTTGATTACTTTCACTTATGTTAATGATCGCTAAAGCTCGATTACTCGAACTTTCTGTATCTGCAAAGGAAGCTAGTGTGCTTACTCTACATATACCAACTCCTTTACATTTGTTACTTGGTGCACCAAATTGCACCTCTGCTTTAATTTCTTTGTTTAAACCTTTTGAATAGTTAACAACAACTTTTCTTGTACACATTCGTTCCATGCTTGTAGGTGTTTATCACTTGTTACTGTCATAAAGGGGTAATCAAGATGGGAAGAAACTACACTTTGGATTTCGCTTCTTCCCCTAAATCTATCTAGGACCTGAAATATCTTCAATTACTGGTCCACGATAATTTTTTTTAGAAAGAGCAGTGCTCTTTGCGTTTTGCGTAGTCTGATTCATGTCTAGTGTCTTTAAAGTAGGTAAAAATTATCTATCTAAAAGTGTCGATACAAAGATAAGACGATGAATAAGGTATATACAGACGGAAAAGTATTCCCAAACCCTACGATTAAACTATGAAATAAACAAATAAAAAAGTATAATATATTGATTTAAAAACTATTAGATATCATTAAATTATAAGTTAATTTCAATATTACAGACAATAGGATTAGAAAATTTATATTATTTTTTTAAATCTATAAAGTAAGCGTAAATTCATAAGATAGCGAAAAAATACTTTTTCTTTCACTGTTTATAACAGTCTTATCGCCACTTTTTTGAACTAGCAATAAGCATGATTTGCTGTTTTTCAAGAATGTTTGTATTACAAAATGCAATGCCCAAATTGTACACATCAATAGTTAGTGTTACTTTCTGATGTTGCTGAATAAATTGCCATAGTTCTCGTTTTGAGGCTTTAGATATTCCCAGAATGATGATTAAACTAGGTTCATTCAATCGCTCTAAGTATGGTTTCAATATATTTTTATGTGAAATATTTTCTAATGATAGGATTAAGCAATCTATTTTTTTTTCAGCAAGTAGTTCATTGTCAATCATTTCTTGATAATCGCCTATTATCGGTTGAATATTCTTGAAACGCAATAGATTAAAATGTTGCTTCGCAGCGTTTGCTATCGCGGGTTCTTGCTCAATAGTATAAATGTTGCGATTGAGTGCGGCAGCGGCGGCATACATTGTAGTAATACCCAGTGAAGTACCTAGTTCTAGGATAAATTCAGGCTTATAAAAATGAATCGTGCGAAACAATATTTCATGGTAGTAACGAGAAACATAATGCTGGTATTGAATTTGTTGCATGGTAACAATAGTAGGGGGCTGGCTCTCTTCATTGGGCAGTAAGGCAATACTACGCTCATCTCTTCGAAGGCTTTTTTGCAATGCGTTCAGTGAGGCAAAGGCATAAAAATTTCGCTTATCCTCTAATATTGCACTTGCAAATTCATAGGCTAAAGGTGAGTGGATTCGATAGTAGGTTTTGGCGTGAAAATAATATGGTAAATAACGCCTGCTAAACGCTGATTTTTGCACAATTAAAGATTGTATTTTTAGAATTTATTGAATATTTACAGCATTTTTTAGAGTTATCTTAACAACTGACATTGCGAATATGAAAAAAATAATTGTCTTATTTATCTTACTCAATTTATATTTATTATCCTTAGCGCAAGGTTATGACACAGCCTTTGGTATTCGTTTAGGTACAGAATGGGGATTAACTGCACAACAGCGCGTTGCAAAAAACACTACTATTGAAGGGATCATTCAGTCTAGTGTTAATCGGAGCGAAACCACTATTTCTGTACTCGGAGAACAACATTATCCACTGTTGCTACGCAACATCAATGTATATGGAGGCGCAGGCTTGCATAAAGGATGGGCTGGTAAAAAAGCTGATTATGGCGATCCATTTGGATTAACTCTAATCGGTGGAGCAGAAATAGCTATTGGAAAAATTAATTTAAGTTGGGATTTCAAGCCTTCTATTAATCTAGTTGGCGGCGAGAATCCGGTGTACGCGCATACAGGCATCTCGGTAAGATACATCGTGGATGAGCGAAAAATCATTACACTCAAGAAAACAGAAAAGGAAAAGGCAAAAGCTAAGAAAAAGAAAGAAAAGAAAAAGGAAAAGCGAAAAAAAGCAAAAGAGAAAGCAAAACAGCAGAAACAAACACCTCAACAACAGCCCGCCAAGAAACAAATTGATTGGAAAATATGGGAAAGACTAAAGAAATCATAGCTAGCTATTAGGGTTTGGACGTTGAATCATTCAAAATTTAAACCCTAATATCCCAAAAGTCAACCTAATTAAAGGCTATCTATGGAGTTATAGCTCTACATTTTCCACAATCTCTAATCCATAGCCGTCTAAACCAATTCTACGTTTAGGATTTTTTGTAATGAGCCGAATTCTTGTAACGCCCATATCCCGCATAATTTGTGCACCTACCCCAAAATCGCGTTGTTCCATATCACCTTGCAGATTAGTTGCATTCGTCTGCTCCTTAAAATGCTTTAAGGTGTCAATTAGCATTTCATTAGCTTGATTTTGCCCTTGTCGCATGTAAAGCAACAAGCCCCTACCCTCTTTTGCCATTTTGTGAAGTGCGTTTTCAATTTGAGCCACGTAATTATTAAATAGCATTCCAAAAATATCGCCTGTTTCTGTGGAAGAATGCGCACGCACTAGCACGGGTTCATCTTTTTGCCAGTTCCCAATCTTGATGGCTAAATGAATATCATTGGTGGTTATTTGGCGATAAGCGTGTACCTCCAACGGTCCGAACTTGCTTTCCATCGGTACGATTACTTCTTTCTGAATAATTCGTTCGCGTTGCATTCGATATGCGACCAAATCCTCAATAGTGATAATTTTTAAGTCGAAATTTGCCGCAATTTGTTGAAGTTCAGGCATCCTAGCCATTGAACCATCTGGGTTAAGTATCTCAACTAGCACCCCAACAGGAGCAAATCCTGCCAATTTAGCTAAATCAATAGCTGCTTCCGTATGTCCAGTTCGACGCAAAACCCCTCCAGTTTTTGCCCTTAGTGGGAAAATATGCCCAGGCTTAGCAAAATCTTCTGGTTTAGTATTAGGGTTTACCAATGCTTTTATGCAAGTAGCTCTGTCGTAAGCAGATATTCCAGTAGTACATCCATAACCAATTAAATCAATAGATACTGTAAATGCTGTACTGTGTAATGCAGTATTAGAAGATACCATTAAATGCAATCCCAGTTCATCAGCTCTATTCTCATCAATTGGTGCGCAGATTAAGCCTCTACCATAGGTTGCCATAAAATTGATAATTTCTGGTGTAATACAGTCGGCAGCGCAAATAAAATCTCCTTCGTTTTCGCGATCCTCATCATCTACCACAATAATAACTTTGCCCGCTTTTATATCTGCAATGGCTTCTTCTATGGTATTAAGCTGAACTTTTTTTGGTGCAAGTACCTCCATATTTAATTTTATTTCCACGATTGTAACGCATTTTAGGCGTATAGGTTGACTACAAATACTATTACTATAAGCCAACGGTAAAGTTGAAGATTAGTTTGACTTAGATGTGATAAACGATTGCTGTTGTACTGTTTTGTTGACTAATTTTTTATATTTTTGCAACAAGCGATAAGCAATAGTCAAATTATCAAATTCCGATTGAATGAAATGCCGCGCTTTTTGACCAATTTTTTCTAGCTGTACTTGGCGTTCGATACATTTTTCAATACATAAAATAAAGGCTTCGGGACTATCTGCTACCATAATTTCATTGCCGTTTTTTGCTTTTATCCCTTCCAATCCTAAACTTGTGGTAATCACTACCTTGCCTAAAGCCATAGCTTCCAAAATCTTTACGCGGATACCACTACCAGAAAGTAAGGGAACAATCAAAATGCTATGTTGATTCATAAACAACTTAGCATCAGGGACTTCCCCATGTACAATCACTTGAGGAATCTTGAGTTCTAAAATAGATTTTGGCGAATGACGCCCCGCTATGTGGAACTCCAATTGAGGATGTTTTGAAGATAGGTATTGCCAAACTTCGCGAAGAAACCACTCTAGCCCTTCTTGGTTGGGTATCCAATCTAACGCACCAATAAAACCAATGGATGGATATGCTTTAAAATGCTCAAAGTCAGGAGTATAGTCATTCAAATCAATCCCAACAGGTGTAACAGTGGCTTGCTTACAGAATCCTAGTTTTTTATACAGGGCTAAATCTCTCTGGGTAATGGCTACCAACATGTCATATTCCTTCAGACTATTTACTTCATATTTTTTTAGTTTCTGGGTTAAATGTTGTAAATACAATTTTAAGGGAAAGAACTTTGTATTCTCTGCTACTCTTTGCCAAATTTCATGCTCCACGTTGTGGGCGCGCATCACAACTGGCGCTTGGCTATACTGCCGAATCGTGCTAATATAAGGTGCTAAATATAAGGTTTCCAACTGAATGAGGTCAAATGCTTCTGCTTTTAGTACCGCAATAAGTTGTTGCCTAAATGTAGCGTTAATAAAGCGAGACACATGATAAGATTTTTTTGAAAAAAGGTTGGCAAAAGCATCTTTAACTTTAATTCGATTGTCCACATCTACGGTATAAATCTGATGGTAATGATTATATGCTTCAGGTAATTCTTTTACATCAAAATAATGTTTGGTTGTATTCATGGAAAGTAAAGTAACACTACAACCCAGTTGTTTGAGTGCCTTGCTCAAATGGGTAACAGCAACTGATTCACCATCTTTGAGTGGATAAGGAAGTTTTTTACAAAGTTGAAGAATCTTCATTCATACTTATTTGTAAGCCATCAGTGGTGTTACACTGATTTAAGCAAATGACTAAGAACAAAAATAGCTTTTTTAGCTTATTCCTTGCATAAAAAATGTTTAATCTACAATTTCATCCTCTTTTGACCAAGGCGGAGAAACAATGCACAAGAAAAGCAAAGCACTTTGACCAATATTTTCGATGTACTGCTTCACTCCAGCAGGGATAAACACAAGGTCGCCCTTTTGAACAATTATCACTTCTGTCCCAACATGCGCTTTGCCCGTTCCTTCTAAAATAAAATAAACCTCTGTACTGTTTCGTAGTACATGAGGAACAGAGGCTTCACCTTTTGCCAGTGTAGCATGTGCCAAGCTGTAAGGAACATTTACAGCGTCGTTTTTAGGATGTAATATTTCTTGAATCTGCGTTAAATCGCCTGCTATGAAAGTATTAACGTCTAAAAGTCTTTTTACTGTCATATTTTTAGTGTCGTTGTAAAATGAAGTAAAGAATTACAAACTAGAGCTAAGAGCATGTTTAAATTTTTAATTACTGAAAACCAATATTTTATGAACCTGACTTCAGTAAGGCTTAGTCATTTAGCCCGCTAAATTCCCTCGCCTTCCTATTGTCAGAACCACAAACTATTGATTTTCACCTAAAG
>CALDYY010000147.1 GCA_937944245.1 uncultured Saprospiraceae bacterium
AAGATTTTGTTTTTCTCTTATCTTTTGCACTGTATTGAGTGTGCTAAATGCGCAATATCAAAAAGCATCGCTTAACGAAGTGGGTATGCTTCAAGTAGAAACATTTGACACGTATGCTCCGCAAATTGAGCAACGCAACAATGCTCCTCAGCAAATGCAAGGCTTTCCTAAGGTATTACCCGCTAATAGTACCTTTAAAAACTTTAGAAATGTTACGCTTGCTGACCTCAATGGTAATGGCAAAAATGAAATAATTGTTGGTGTGAACAACAAACTTTATGTCTTTGATGATGAGCAACTTGTATGGGAAAAAGACCTAATCGGAGTAGCTATTTACCCACCAAGCGTTGCAGATTTGAATAATGATGGTATTCCAGAAATTGTACTTGCCACAGGTGGTACGCAAGCAGGAAGGCTTTATGTTGTGGACAGAAAAGGAATTGACTTACCTAATTTTCCAAAAAATTTTAACAACAACTGGGTTCTTTCTGCACCGACATTGATAGATTTGGATGATGATAATATTATGGAAATCATTGTTTGTGAACGCGTTAGTCCCGCTGGTCGTCTTCAAGTGCTACGCTTGGATGGCACTTCGTTTCCCAACTTTCCCATCACTTTGGATAGAACACCGGCTGTTACTCCTTCCGTTGCGGATATTGATGCCGATGGGAAGAAAGATATTATTGTTGCTTCCACAGGTTCGCTATATGCTTTTGAGTTGAATGGTAGCATAAAATCCGGATTTCCTATCGCTAATCCTGATTTGCGATATAGTTATCAATCGCCAATTTTAGTGGATTTAAACGAAGACGGTAATAAAGAAATCATTGGCGCAGGGCATGGTAATCTTCCTGAATTTTACGTTCGTGAAGCAAACGGTAATTATCTTCCTAACTGGTCTAAAAATGTACCTAATAATAACTGGACTTACACCACACCAACTGTAATTACTTGGAATGGCAAGAAAATTACGCTAATGAGCCGTCCTATCGGCGTGGATGAAGATGAAATGTTGTACGCATGGGATATAAAAGGCGAACTTTTACCCAATTTTCCAATCGTTAAATCAGGTGGTTTAGAAGGATTAATTACCGTAGCTGATGTAAATAATGATGATAAACCTGATTTAATATTTGGTAGTAATCTGCACGATGCCAACAATGGCAAAGGTTTCCTCCATGCTTATAGCTTGGAAAGCGGTACTGAAATCGAAGGTTTCCCAATCCGTCCACAAGGTTGGACTTACATGAATGGCGCAACCATTGGCGACATAAACGGCGATGGATTAATGGATTTGGCAGTGCTAAGCTACACCCAGCGATTTGGAACTGCTCCCGATACTGCTTTCTTGAATGTTTATGAACTTAATGTTCCTATTTCATCTGAGCGCGTTTGGTGGAGTACCTACAAGGGAAGCAATACGAGAACGGGTGCGATTGAAAAAGAAGCTATTAGCAATATTCAAAACCAGATGAGCGAAAAGATGAATATCGAAATTTTTCCCAATCCAGTAAAGGATATTTTACAAATTCAACATGTGGATAATCAGTTGTTTGATGTAACTATATTTAACTTGCTTGGGCAAAATATGCTTCAAGCTAAGCAGGTCAATATGCTTGACATTCACCATTTGCCCAATGGAATTTATTTTCTTTGGCTACCTGAATATAAGCAGGTGGTAAAGTTTGTAGTGCTTCATAAAAATTAGTTGTATTGATTTGAAATGCACAATAAATTAGAACACGGATGATACCGATTTGGCGGATGACCACTGATTTTTTATCTGTGAAAATTCGTTCAACCCGTAAAATCGGCGTTCTTAAAATACATAATGAATTGGAACACGAATGATACAGATTGGGCTGATAATCACAGATTTTTATTCGTGGAAATTCGTCTAATCCGTAAAATCGGCGTTCTTAAAATACATAATGAATTGGAACACGGATGATACAGATTGGGCTGATAATCACAGATTTTTATTCGTGGAAATTCGTCTAATCCGTAAAATCGGCGTTCTTAAATACAATGACAATGGAAAAGCTATTACACAGAGAAATTACTGATGCTATTATCAAGGTGTATTATGATGTTTATAACGAATTGGGTTATGGATTTCTGGAAAAAGTATATCAAAATTCAATGTATTTAGAGCTAAGAAATAGAGGTTTTGAGGTGAAGGCACAAAGGCAAATTAAGGTGTATTATAATAAAGGTGTTGAAGTTGGGGAGTATTATGCAGACTTAATCATAAATGACTTGATTATTTTGGAGTTGAAAGCGAGTGAGGTGTTGGTTTATGAAAATGAATTACAACTCATTCATTACCTTCGTGCAACAGATAAAGAAGTAGGCTTGTTATTTAACTTTGGTAAAAAAAGCAGAATTTAGGCGTTTAATCTTTACCAATGATAGAAAGAAACATTTAAAAAATCCCTGAAACGATATGCAAACACAGAACCTTACAATTTGTTATCAAAGTCTTTTACAGTTGTATTTATGAAATTTTGTACCTCAGATGTTTTGAATCACATATACACCATTGCAAAATTCTATTTTTGGTGAACAAACAAAAAGAGATTGTGTCTTAGCTCATAAAAAGTGCCTAATAGAGTAGAAAGTAAATATCTTGTAAAAAATATTTGTTGGATTTTATTGAACTCGTTCATCATTTTCACCCACCGATAAAAAATGAAGCATTGTATCAACTGTGGTACACAATTACCTAAAGTAGCAAAATTCTGTTTCAATTGCGGTGTTCCTCAACCAACTGCGGCAGCAAAGAAAGTTTTATATACTATTGATCCTCAGAAAAGTGTGGAAGAACAAATTGTAGATCAGTTTTTTCATGCACTTAAATACAGAATAGAAGAGCAGCACAAGCCCAATCAGTATAAAGACTACTTGGAATTGGTATATCAAAGTAGATTTATAGAGACAGTACACTTGCGCGCAGCACAATTGGCAACTGAAATCGCTCAAAAGCAATTGAATTATTTTCAGATTAGCCGATTTTTAGAAGAACGCTACGAGGCGTTGCTTGATTATTTCGTCATTCATCATGGTAAAAACTTGAATCAAGTTCACTTACCTGAAGCTATTTTAAAATACGAAGGATTAACCCTTTCTCAAATCAATTTAGTACAGCTTATTTTTGATTATTTAGATTTTGGGAGCGAGGAAGAAACCTATTACACCGATTTTTTTTACATGCCCGTCAAAAAAATAAGAAATGCTAGTCAGTCCTTTCTATTTACAGCTAAAGAAGAGAAAATCTTTTTCATCAGCGACCAATCCATACTAGGTTCTTGTAGAGAAGGCTTCGCTATGACAGAAATGGCTTTGTATTGGAAATTTCAATTTCATCCATCATCAAGGGTGTATTATGATAAATTAGACACGATTGAAAGAGAAAAAACATGGATCAACATTAATAGCATGTTTTTTCACGTCAATACTTCTATTGATTTGAAGATGTTAAAGTTATTAAAAAAACTGAAGTGGCTACATCAGCAATGAGCTACACATTCAAGTAAGAAACCAAACTTTGGTATCGTTCCTGCAACGAATCTAAATACTCTGCTTCATTAAAGGATGCACTGACCATGTAATGGTCGTACCTGTTAAAAGTCGCAATAATATTTTGGATGTAAAGTGAATTTAGCTTTAAAGTTACTTGTAATTTGGTAGAAAAATCATCAGAGGTGATAAAGGTACTTAAAATAGTTGCCCCTTCGGATTCTACTATTCTGGCAATTTCAGCAAGGGAGTAATCTCGTTTTACCATTTCAAGCACCAAAATAGTACCTGCCTCTGTAAAAGACATGGTTCTAGCAAAAAATTTAAGTAAGTCTTCTTGCGTTATCAGTCCAACGTAATTATTTTCAGCATCCACAACAGGAATAACAGTCAGTTCGTAATCCGCTAGTTTGCGCATCACTTCGTAAATATGGTCGTAATTTCTCACATATGCTTGTCCTAATGACAAACCATAAGAGCCTACTGGCTCCGAAGTGTCTTCCTCTAAAATGTCATCTTCTGAAATTAGACCTAACAATTGCTCATTATTTACAATCGGTAAATGGCGAACAAAAAGATCGCTCATCATACCTAGTGCTTCCTCACCAGTATCAGAAGTTCGAAGTGGAATAATGGTATCCGAGATTAAACTTTCTGCAACCATGTTTAGTCGTTTTTTTATTTTAGTAAATAAACACGAAAACCCCTTTAGAGTTGGGAAAATAAATGTTAAAGTGAAACTAACGTAAATACTTGCAATAAAGCGACAAAATTTATTTTTGTAAAGGAATTAGAATACATCAAGCTCAGCAAAATCTTTTATTTTTAGCCCAAATTTTTTAGACCTATGAAAATATTTCTCATCAGTGATTTACATGTTGGTCTTCATGCAGAGGATACTTATGGCGTGAACGTTCGCCAAAATTTTTTAGACATTATGTCCAAAGTTGAAGAAGGTAAGCCCGATTACCTTATTCTAACAGGTGATTTGAGCTTTCAAAAAGGTAATATACAAACTTATGAATGGCTAAAAGATAGGCTAGATAAAAGTCAAATTCCCTACGATATTATTGCCGGAAATCATGACAATTCTAGTATGTTAGCGAAAGTATTTCGACGGGAAAGCGAATTACACAGCGATGTGTTATTTTATAAAAAGCACTTGAATGGTTGGAATTGTCTTTTCTTGGATACGGCAGTAAGAGTGTTATCTTCAGTACAAATCGAATGGCTACAACAAGAGTTGAGCACAACTGATATGCCAGTTATGATATTTATGCACCATCCACCCTTGTTTGCTAATGCGCCATTTATGGACAACAACCATGCTTTACTAAATATGGAGGAGGTTCAACAAACTTGTGCTGTTTATAAAGGAGTAATTCCTATTTTTTCAGGGCATTATCACAATGAAATTACCATTCATAAAGGCAATATGGTGGTACAGATTACACCATCTTGCTTCTTTCAGATTGATAGGCACTGCGAAACATTTAAGATTGAACATTACCAGATAGCTTATCGGGAAATTAATTTGATGCAGAATGGCTGGACTAGTTCCGTTCGTTATTTCGATGGAAACCGATTTTGATAAAACACCTCATTTTATGGATGACGTTCTAAAATTCACTGGAAAAGAAATGCTGGTATAAAGGGAATAAGGCTGATTTGATATAAGTGGCATTTTATACCCTCGCACAAAGTCAGTTAAAAATGCTTTGAATACATTTTTATCAATATTTCTGGAGTTGGGGCGAAGATAAAAAGCCAAATATTGAATAGAACCATCCGCATTCCAAAATACATGTATCCATGTACGCACGCCGCCTACATCGTAATTAGTATTGCTGGCGAACACCTCCATTTCTTTATACATTGCCATTAACTTTCTGAAAGCCAAACGTGTATCGTTACTGCATACCTCCAGTAAAGAACTGGGATAATACTCCAACAACTGCTCGTATTCTTCTTCGTAAGTACCGATTTCAAACACTCTCGGTAGAAGAAGTGTTTCATTAAAGGTTAGTTGACGAAAATGAGGCTGAATTGCTAAAAATAATAAAACAAGCATATACTTACGTTTTTATGAAAAACAACTTTACACATTTGAAGTTGATAATCTAGGTGAATACGAAATTAATTATTTAATACTGAATTTCCTTAATAAATGTTGTTTACTCAATGCTAAGTTAAGAGTATGTTCAAATTTTAATTTCTGAAAATTTTTAAACAAGCTCTAACTGACTATCATACGATTTATATTTATTTGTTTTATAATTATCAACTTCTAGTCGAAAAATTAAACTTAATCGCCTAAAACAACATAATACATTGTAAAATAAAACTTTACCTTTGACAAATAAAAATAGGAACTTTACAATATGGCAATAGACTTACTTTTTTTAATTTTTGGTCTGTTTGGCTTCTACTTAGGATTTAATAGAGGAATTATAAGAACCATATTCACTTTTCTATCTTACGGTTTAGGGTTTGTTGCTGCCGTCAAGTTTGCACCTTCTATGACTAAATTCTTGCAAACACTCACCAAATACGAAAGTTCTTTGCTGTTCATGGGTGGTTTTATCCTTTCCCTTTTACTCACTATCTTTTTTGTACGTTGGATAGCCCGTCAATTAGAAAACATACTACAAAGTGCCAATGTTAATGTTATTAACCGATTATTAGGTGGTGCACTACTAGCAAGCGTAATGATTTTGATTTATAGCTATTTAATAAAATTTTACAACATCTCTGGTGGTATCAGCCAACTTGATAAGGAAGAATCCTTTTTTTATGCCTTCTTGGAGACTTATCCCGATCAAGTATGGAAATTAATGGGCGTATTGAAACCAACTTTCAAGGAATTTTGGGACTATTGCGTTGATTTTCTCGATGGTGTTCGCGATATAGGTCGAGAATCGTTGGATAGAACCGCTTCTGACCCTATCATTCGGGATATTGACGAGTAAAGAAACTACTCCATCCCTTTGTTTCGAACGCGCCAAACTGACAGTACCATTCTAAAAGGCATCAACGCTGCTGAAATAGCACTACCTACACCAAAAAAAAGTAGCTCGCTGTGTGTATAATTAGAAAGACTCTTTAATGTACTGGCTGGTAAATCGCCAAGCACTGCTTCCCAGCCGTACTCATCCACGTAAGTTTGAAAATTATTGACCTCTTGAACTAACAAAAACACAAACAAAGGGGAGATGAAAACTAAAACAATTTTTAACCATTCGTACTTACTTAAAAAAGTTAAATGCAATAAAAAAATATAACGCGCCAGTGTGATAAAAGCTATTATAAAAACAATATTAACTCCCAGAAAGTAATAACTGCTGGTAACAGAAAGAATTGGGAGAAGAATACCAATAGTCAATAAAAAAGTAAATACCCACCAAATAATTTCTAATATCCATTTTTTGTTTGTCATATCTTACTGTACTATTCCATGTGAATAGAAAAATAATTTTAAGGCATAAATGATACCAGCAAATAAATAATATTTGCACTGAATTTTAAAAGTAAATAGTTTGCACTTACTTTTGTTTTCGTGTGAACCGTTTTTTTAGCCAATGTAGTAAATAAAAGATTGAGCAGTTGAAGAAATATGTAACATTTCCACCTTTACAAATTATTTTTGGCAGCATTATTGTTGTCAGCTTATTTCTTGCAATAGTTACTGAAATCTACCTATTAGCAGCTATTCCATTGGTATTCTTACTGGCTTATGCTACTATCGCAGATTACAGAACGGTCTATTTATTGATGCTTGCTTGCCTACCACTATCAACAGAATTTTATTTTCCCAACGGCTTAGCTACCGATTTGCCTACCGAACCTATCATCATAGGCTTAATGTTTGTCTTTTTATTTCTTGTTTTATCCGGACAAAATGTAGTGGAAGCACGCTTTTTAAAACACCCTATTACATTATTACTATTATTGCATCTTTCATGGATTGCAATTACGACAATTACTTCAAGTCAAATTATATTTTCTACAAAATATTTGTTCGCCAAGAGTTGGTACATTATTGTATTTTACTTCTTTGCAGGTAACTTATTCCAGCAGGAAAAGCAAATAAAAACAGCCTTCTGGTGGATACTTATTCCTTTACTCCTCACTTTAATTTACGTCAACTTAGGTCACGCTCAATATGGATTTTCATTTGAAAACATTTACAGAGTGTTACACCCATTTTATAGAAATCATGTTATTTATGCTTGTTTAATGGTTATTTTTTTTCCCTTTGTTTGGTACGCTCTTTACTGGTACTGGGAGCAACCAAAAATAAAATGGTTACTCATTATTAGTATTATTTTTCTACTAATATCTATTTATTTCTCTTACACGCGCGCTGCCTACGTTGCCTTACTTATTATGCCTATTAGTTACCTTATTCTTCGACTTAAATTAATCCCCCTAGCCATTGTTGCAGGCGCATTAATTGTAAGCGTGGGCATTATTTTTTTGGTCAATCAAAATAAATACTTGGCATACGCTCCTAATTATGAACGCACTATAACACATACAGAATTTAGTAACCTCTTGGAAGCTACTTATAATCTGGAGGATATTTCCACTATGGAGCGTTTTCATCGCTGGGTAGCTGCTTTTTTTATGATAAAAGAAAAACCATTAATGGGTTTTGGTCCGGGTAATTTTTATAGCTTTTATAAACCTTTCACTGTCAGTAGTTTCCGTACCTATGTTAGCGACAATCCTGAGCAATCGGGTATTCATAATTATTATTTAATGGTTGCCGTAGAACAAGGCATTACAGGTTTATTTATCTTTCTATTGCTTTGCACTTACGTTTTATGGAAAAGTCAAGTCATTTATCATCAAACTAACGATAACATAAGACGTACTTTTATAATTGCTGTTTTTTTTGTATTCATCATTATATGCAGTGTACAAACGATGAATGACTTAATTGAGACCGATAAAGTAGGTGCTTTTTTCTTTATTTGTATGGCAATATTAGTGAATCTTGATTTGCGCAATCAATCCGAAATGATTTATGACAACAGAAAAGAAAATAGAACAACTAAATAAAATTGATCGCCTAGCTAAAAGCATTAAACTAGAACGATTGATAAACAGTCCTTTACGTTATACGAAAGGAATGCTTTGGAAAGAAATTGTCTATCCAATAACCCAAAAAACAAGTTTACAAAATTCCAACACGTTTTTTGGAACAAACATGAAAGTGTTACTGCCAGCCGGCATGGATATTTATTTACTTGGTGCAAAGTCGCATGATTCTGAGATTAGATTAGCTAAATGGCTAGTGTTGAATCTAACTGAAAACCAAACTTTTATAGATGTGGGTGCGCATTTCGGATACTTTACACTTTTGGCAGCTCATTTAGTAGGCGATGGTGGGAAAGTAGCAGCATTAGAGCCTTCACCAAACAATTTTGAATTGCTCAAAATGAATACTAATGCTACAAAAAATATACAAATTTATCCATTAGCTGCTAGTGAACAAAAAGAAGTTATTACATTTTATGAATTTCCAACTGCTTATTCCGAATATAATACCCTAAATGCAGCGCAGTTTGAAAACGAAGATTGGTTTAAACAGCAGCAACCAAAGCCTATTGAAGTACAGGCTACAACCCTAGATGCTTTTTTTCAAACAACAAATTTACATCCGAACATAATAAAAATGGATATAGAAGGTGCGGAAATAAAAGCATTAAAAGGAATGCGTCATTCTTTAACTTTTGCAAAACCTAACATCGTTATAGAATTTTCACTACTCAACCAAGCAGAACACCAAGAAGCAGTTAATTATCTTCAAAAGTTTGGATATAGCGTTTTTTGCATCCAAAAAGATGGAAAATTGACTGCGATAAATAATTTATTAGCTCATCTTAAAGAAAAACAACTTGAATCTGAAAATTTTGTACTCCAAAAAGTGTAACTCTCTTATCTACTTTTCGTTCTATAAGGTAGAAGCCAGTAATCCAATTCCCTAGTTATGAATGACAAGCAAATTGACGTTTTTCTATCAAAATTAGAAAAGCAGTACAGCAACGATTTGAATCTAATAGAGCAATTTGAGATAGGATACTTTGATACGTCTTATCTCGAACATGTTTATGTAAAGTGGCAACTAAAAGAGAAAAATCTAACTCGTAAATGTAATTATTTAATGATGCTTGCACTGAGTTCTCCTACTTGGCTAGTCATAGGCTTCATTGGTACTCATATTCAATCATCTTTTTTTACTGCATTCATATATTTATTTCCTATATCTATTTCTATTACAATTATTGGTATTTTTCAGCTCTACCACCAACATGGTGGCTTGAAACAATATAAAACTATTGGCAAAACAATACGTCAAGAACTCCTTCAGAGAACTCATAGCATACACATTTAAGGCGTATAAATACAATAGTTTTTAAATAAACTTGTATGTTTGTTATGTAAATACATAACACAGCTAAGAAATGATAAAATCGCTTTATAAATTTTTATCACCTCGCTATCAATCCTTATTCTTGGAATATCCAGTCCAATTTAAACCTCGCTATGGGCACGGAAAAGCTCCTCACCAACTATTATATAATATTATTAATGAAAATAGGGAAATTTATAAACATTTCTTGTCTGATTTTGTAAAATCGGCTTTTTTTATTCATCAAATAAAAAAATGTAAAGACAATATAGAAGATACACTACCATGTTGGAATAACTACTTTTTGCCTGGTCTGGACATCATTGCTTTATACGGTATGATACAATATTTTCAACCTAAACATTATGTAGAAATCGGTTCGGGAAATTCAACAAAAGTAGCTGTAAAGAGTATAAAAGACCATCAGCTCAACACCAAAATTACTTCTATTGATCCAGCCCCCCGTCGAGAAATTGATAGTATGGTTAACCATATTATTAGAAGTCCATTTGAAAATATAGATTATAATTTTCTATTTAATTTAGAAAAAAATGATATACTATTTATAGATAATTCTCATCGAGTGCTACCAAATTCAGATGCTACCGTTTTTTTTCTTGAGGTGTTCCCACAGCTTCAATCAGGTGTGATTGTTCATTTACATGATATTTACTTACCCTACGATTATCCCCAATTTATGTGCGATAGATTCTATTCTGAGCAATATATGCTAGCTGCTTTTTTACTTGCCAATTCAAAAAAATATAAAGTTTTACTCCCCAATTATTTTATAAGTGAAGACAGCGAACTTAGCGCAAATATTGCAACCATTTGGAAACATCCAAATTTGGAAGATGTAGAACGTCATGGTGGCTCTTTTTGGTTACAAATTGTATAAAAAATAAGTATCAGATGGCAGGTGATTAATATATTTTCTCTTCAAAAAAGCCCGTGCCTTTATTTTTCGCCACGTTATCCCACCGGAAGTAGCGACCATTCATCACAACATAAACGCCAGCAGGCAGCACTTGTACAAAAGCTAAAGCACTACCTAGATTAAAAAAACCATCAGAAGAAGTACCGAAAGCATAAGGAATCATGGCTCCAGTGAGAACAATCGTTTTGTGCGGAATTGCATTTCTAGCAAGAAAAGTAGCCGTTTCTACTATTTTATCTGTACCGTGCGTGATGATGATTTGATTGGCTAATGTTTTGGCGCAGTTATGAGCAATAATTTCTCTATCGGTATCTGTCATTTCGAGGCTATCCACCATCATTAGTGTTTTTACATCAATATCAAGTGTGCAGCGACCACGTTGAAACATCTCCTTGAGGTGAGTATCCTTAAAATAGAGTTCGCCTGTGATGTAGTTATATTCTTTATCAAAAGTGCCTCCTGTAACAAAAACTTGTATCATGCTTCGTCATGTAGTTTTACAATGAGGCAAAGATAACACAATCCATGTTCCTTTTTGAAACACGAATCATCATCTTCTTATCTTCATTAAGCACTACACAAACAAAAGAGGCAAACAAGAATGCTTCCCCCTTTTGTTTACACTACTTTATCGGCACAAGAGGTGCTGGCAAAAGCATCGGGCTTGGCTTTGAACACAAACCCCATCCCTAGAATATAGCCCATCGCCTCTTTTAAAGCTTTATTGGACTGGAAGCTAGGGTCAGTGTTAATGTCCGCATGTACTTCTAGTTCAATGTTGTACTTGTCCAATAAGTCACATAGTGCATAAGCGACTTCTACGGACTTACCTACTTCGAGAATCATACGTTCCTTCAAAGTCATATTACGTTCATCTCTGTAGTTACTGATGAACATAAATCCTCCTTTTTTTTCGCGAAGGAACACAATTACCGTAGCAAATTCTGTAACACTACCCCTCACCTGTGAATCTGTTCCAATGCAGACTTTCAGGCGATGACCTTGCTCTTTTTCAGCGATAAGGGTCTTTTCTACGGCTTCTTTAATTGGAAATTCGATGGGTTTACCATTTAATCTACGCCATTTCATTCTCTTTACGTTTTTCCGCAGTTTGCAATATTAAGAGTACAGAAATGCTGTTATGAAGTATTTCTGCAAATTATCCGCAATAAATTTGCACATTAAATAGGAAAATTTCAAATAAATAAGCATCTCGTAACAGTAAACTATACAAAACTTAATATTATATTAACATAAAAATACAATTTGACATTTTGCTTACTTTATTTTGAAAGAAATTAAGTAAATCAATTTGCCAGATATAATTTTGTTACTTTTTCAAAATATATCTTTTTTAATGCACTTATCTTATAAGAAACAAAGGCTACTGAAAGTTCCTCCTTTTACTTTAAGTTCTGTCGAAGTTGTGTAAATAGATTACTAACACTATGCGGGAAGCGTAATGTGGTTGAAAACTAAAGCGATTTAACGATTGAATTTAATTTATTTTTGGTCTAACGCATCTATTAGCATTTTCTTAGCTTCTTGCGGATTAGCCTTGCCCTTGGAAGCTTTCATCATTTCGCCCATAAAAAACCCAACTAATGCTTTTTTACCTTTCCGATAGGCTTTTAACTCTTCGGGATGGGCGCTTAAAATCGAATTTATAATTTCTTGCAAAAAATCAGTATCACTTGTTTGCAATAAATTGAGTTGTGCTGCTAAGTTATTAGCGGATTGTTCAGGTTGTGCAATCAAAGCTGGAAAGAGTTGATTGTACGCTACGCTACTACTTACCTTCTGATTTTCAATGAGTTGAATAAATTCGGCTAAGTGTATGGCAGTAAGTGGAAAATCACTGAGAGTAGTTTGGGTTTCCTTTAAGTAAGGAAGCACTTTATTAACAACCACATTTGCTGCTGTTCTGTAAGCATTTGTTTGCTGACAAAGTGCCTCAAAAAATAGTGCAGTAGCCTTTTCTTCTATTAAAATCTGCACATCCTGTGTAGGTAATTGATAAATTGTTGTGAATTGCTGGCGAAAAAACTCAGGCAACGGTGGCATGTCTCGCTCAATTTCCGCTAAGTATTCCCTTGTAATACGCAAAGGCAACAAGTCAGGTTCGGGAAAGTAACGATAATCATTAGCGTTTTCTTTAGAACGCAGTGGCGAGGTTTTGCCAGTTTCTGGGTCAAAATTCAAAGTTTGTTGCTCAATCGTCCCTCCTTTTTCAATCCAATCAATTTGACGTTTCACTTCATAAGTAATTGCCTGCCTAGCAAAACGCATGGAGTTAAGGTTCTTGATTTCACAGCGTTGACCGTACTTTGTTGCTCCTTTTAGGCGCACGGAAACGTTACAATCGCAACGCAGCGAACCTTGTTCCATGTTGCCATCCGATATTTCGAGATAGCGCACCAGTTGGCGGATGGTCGTCATAAAAGCATCTACTTCGTCAGCAGAGCGGAGGTCTGGTTCTGAAACAATTTCTAAAAGTGGAGTTCCCGCACGATTAAGGTCAATTAGCGAATATTTTTTATCTAAGTCGTGAATGGATTTTCCAGCATCTTCCTCCATGTGAATGTGATGCAATCGGATACTTTTTTGTTCTCCATTGACCCAAATATTCACATTACCACCGATGCAGATAGGTTGGCTATCCTGAGTTACTTGGTAACCTTTGGGTAAATCGGCATAAAAATAATTTTTACGGTCAAATTGATTATTCAAATTAATTTGACAACCTAGTGCTAAACCCAATCGAATGGCAAATTCTACTTGTCGAGCATTGGCTTTAGGCAATGTACCTGGATAAGCCAAAGAAATAGGACTAATATGAGTATTAGGGGCTGCACCAAACGTGATGTCATCACCACAAAAGGCTTTGCTAAGTGTGGAAAGTTGAACATGGGTTTCTAACCCTATAACAGTTTCATACTTTTGATAAACAGAAGTTACAGTGGCTGCTGACATGTTATTTTCTGAAGTTTTTATGGTTCAAAATCACCTATTTCCAATCAAAGGTAGCAATGATGTGCTGAATATCCTCCTTCAAAAAAGCATAAATTGGTGCAAGAGAATCAATTTTCGGTTGTGTATTGAAATAAAGTGAAGCACGCAAAAAGTGATAAGTGCTATCGGTTATAAAAAATTGGTAGGGCGAAGCCGAAGCACCTTCTATATCAAAAGTGAAACCAACAGTAGCTTCCCCTCGTTTAATAGGTTGTGTATCAATGAAATCTGCTCGCACATTGTGTTTACTTGCCAACTCAAAAGCATCTGTCCAAAGTTGTTCAAAATCAGTTTTATTCTCGATAGCATAGTAAGTACAATGCAAACGAACGTCAAAATCTTTGACATAAATATCAAACCAACAAGAGCTTTCTACCGTTGCTTGGGCTGATTTATTCTGCTCAATCGTTGCATAAGTTGGAAACTCAAATCTAAATGGACAGCTAGCTCTTTCAAACATTTGGTATCCTCTTTCAGGATAGGTCACTTTTGGATATGCGCGAGGTTTAGGAGTATATATTGGTGCTTCACATGCTACGAATAGCAAAGCAAAAGCGCCTACTAAAGCAAGTATAAAATTTATACTTTTTGATAACTGTCGAAAAAGCCTATTTCTAATCATGTTTGGGTAAAGTAACTAAAATGTGTTCAATGCGTCTTTTTGAAACGCCTGTTACAGTAAACGTATAAGGTGAATAAACTATTTTCTGATTTTTAACTGGAAAATGCCCTGTAATTTCTAAGATAAGTCCAGCCAGTGAATCTGCATCTCCACGTACTTGGTCAAAAGTTGAAGAATCTATATTCATTACTCGACAAAAATCGTTGATAAGGGTTTTTGCCTCAAATTCGTAGTTAAAATCATCTATTTTTCGGTAATCCACTTCTGGGTCATCATCAAACTCATCCTTGATATCACCCACAATTTCTTCCAGAATATCTTCTAAAGTGACCAATCCGAGCGTTCCTCCATACTCATCTACTACAATTGCCATATGCTTGCGCTGTATTTGGATGTCATTGAGCAAATCATCAATTTTTTTGGCTTCTGGCACAAAAATTATAGCTTCTCGGACAAGAGTTTGCCAGTGAAAATCATCATTTTGATTCAAATGTTTAATTAAGTCTTTAACATAAAGGATACCTACAATATGGTCTAAATCATTTTCATAAACAGGAAATCGAGAGTATCCAGATTCTTTTACAATAGCTAGCACTTGAGCATAATTCATATTTTTTTCTATGGCAACTATATCTATACTTGGCTGCATAATTTGCTTAACCGATACCTCACCAAATTTAATAATGCTTTTGAGTATATTTGCCTCTTCATCACTTGTCCCTATTTCATTCTTTACCGTGAGGTCAATGGCTCTATCTATTTCTCTTCGGTTAGTCAACTTACCAGTGTTACTTCTGCGCACCAACATTTTCTCTAGGAATAAACTACTAGCAACCAATGCCGTAGTGGGTAAATAAAAAATTGTTTTTAATGTATTGATAGGACTTGCCATAATTTTGGATAGCCGAATATTGAATTGATTGGCATATACTTTTGGAGCGATTTCACCAAAAAGCACCAATAAAAAAGTAATGCCAACAACTGTAATCAAGAAATCTAAAATTGGATTGGATTTAATTTGCTCAGGCAAATAAGTCTGAATGACTATTTGAGCAACCAATATGATGGCAATGTTTACAAAATTATTACTAATCAGAATAGTCGCCAAAAGCGTTCTTGGCTTTTTCAATAAATTCAATATCTGATTACTAACATTAGAGTTTTCCTGACTTAATTTTTTCTTATCATTTTCTGATATAGAGAAAAATGCAATTTCAGAACCCGACATGAGTGCGGAGAAGAGCAACAAAATAATGATTACCAATATACCTATTACGCCTGTGAATAGTGGATTGACTTCTGCTAGTAGCCACCAATTATCATACCAATATAAGGGAACATCTGTATCCAATGCTAATGAATTTGATTAACAATTACCACTTTGATAATTAAAATGGTAAATCATCTTCTGCACCACTCGACGACATCGAGGATTCACTTTGTGTGGTAGGTACATTTCTACTAAACTGCTGAGGGTCATTTTCTGCTGTTGGAAAGGAACGCTGTCCAACTCCTTCTCTAGCAGAAAGTGGTCTCATGTAACTGGCTACAACTTCAGTGGAAGAGCGTTTCACATTGTTTTGGTCTGTCCAATCACGAGTGGTAAGTTTGCCCTCGACATAGAGCAAAGCCCCTTTTTTTAAGTTAGCTTCTGCCTTTTCTGCTAATTCTCGCCAAGCAATAACTGTATGCCACTCCGACTTATTTTGCCAATTTCCTGTGCTATCTTTATAACTTTCGGAGGTAGCTAACCTTATTCTTGCCACTGCCGCCCCATTTTCTATTCTTCTTATTTCAGGATCTGCTCCCAAATAGCCGATTAATGTTACTTTATTAACCATAATTACTACTTTTTGTCATTTGTTAATTAGACAACTAAAAAGACTTAATTTCCAGTTCATCTAACCGTTTGTCGTAAAGATTTTGCGCTACGAACGACCGAATCAACTTTTTTGATATAGCCTTTTGAGCATCAAAGATGACATCTTTTCTCGAAACTAAACCAAATTTTTTAACACTATATTTTGCTTCTAAGTTTTCGCGCTCGTAAGGAAAACCTTCAACTTTCCATTCACTTTCAGTGTAGTAGTGTTTAAAGAATGGCATCCAACTTAAATCAAAAGTAGTGTAGCTAATCCTTTTCAAGTTTATCTGGTATTTGCCTTCGCCATAATAATATTTAGTTCCTCCCCAATCTACAATAATTTGACAATGAGCAGGATAAAGTTTATAATCTCCAAAATCATAATCGAAAACATCAACTGATTCCGTTAATTTGATGGGAGCATTGAGTAGGTTAGATTCAGCAACAGCCCATATAAGCAAACCTGATATTAGCAGAACTTTAGCTGTATTTATAGAATGCGTCATAACTTTTAGTTTGACTTGATTAACTATTGAAACCTAAATATAGGGCTTTTTCTTCAAAATAACAATCAATAATTTTCGGGAAGGCAAAATTATTTAGTTCTGTTTTAGTCGCGAACAATGTCTTTTCCCTTAATGTTTGCGGGAAATGGGATAAGTGAATGTCCCAAAAATTAGCAAAAATTTGTTGATGAGTTAACAACTGCTTAAATGTTTTGGAAACAGAGTGAATTTTAAAGGACACTTCCACAAAATGAGTTTTCCAAAAATCAGTATTTAGTATTTGTTGAGTATCCTGCATTAAATAGGGTGCTTCGATAAGCGGAAATTGATATAAACCCTGCCAAATATCCTTTTCTATTCGCTTCTCAAGCATAATTTGTCCTTCGCTATGCAACATTAAATAATGGAAAAAGCGTTTGCGTTTCACCATTTTCTTTTCCTTCACTGGATATTTGGCTACTGATGATGTCATGTGAGCAACGCAATGATCTCGCATAGGGCAACTTCTACAATTCGGCTGTTTGGGCATACACCAAGTTGCTCCGAAATCCATGATAGCTTGGTTGTAAACATCTGGTTGCGAAGGGTCTAGCAACTCTTGAGCAAGTTGTTCAAATATTTTTTTACCTATTGGAGAATCAATTGGTGTATCAATACCAAAAAAGCGTGAAAGTACCCTGAACACATTACCATCCAAAACAGCATGAGGAAGTTGAAAAGCAAAGGAGGCAATGGCAGCAGCAGTATAAGCACCAACACCCTTTAAAGCAAGAATACCTTGATGGGTAGAAGGAAAAACACCATTTAGTTGATACGCAATGTGTTTTGCTGTTTGATGAAGGTTTCTGGCACGAGTGTAATACCCTAAACCTTCCCAGTCTTTCAAGACTTGGTCTTCAGAAGCATTTGCGAGATGAAGCACAGTCGGGTAATGTTCAACAAATTTTATGTAATAGGGCATACCTTGTTCAACCCTTGTTTGTTGAAGGATGATTTCAGATAGCCAAATTTTATATGGATCTTTGGTTTGCTTCCATGGCAAATTACGTTCTTGTTGTAATGCCCATTTAAGCAAATAATGGGTAAAGATTTTTTTTTTCTAGCATTAAAATTAAATATCAGTTAAAACCTTACTAGGACTTAGCTCTTTCTCTTAGCTCATCCAAATTAGCGTACTGCTGCATAATGACTTGCTTTAGCTCTTTTCTTGCGAAGAATATTCGACTCTTCACCGTACCTAAAGGTAGGTCAAGGTGATCTGCAATTTCTTGATATTTATAACCCCGATAGTGCATCAAGAAGGGTATTTTTATGCTATCATCTAGCACCTCTATCATTTTGTTAAGCTCTTTCATCATAATATCAGATTCACCATCGTTAGAAATAGTTGTGTCTCCTGAGTTGATATAAAAAAGATTATCTGTGGAATCCATGATTGTGTTAGCCTTCACCTTTTTGCGGTAATTGTTAATGAAGATGTTCTTCATAATAGTGAATAACCACGCCTTAAAATTTGTACCTGGACGAAATTTCTCTCGATTGGTCATTGCTCTGAACGCTGTCTCCTGATACAAGTCCTTGGCATCTTCAACATTCTTTGTCAAATTATAGGCAAAGGAATTTAAGATTGTGGACATACTATCAAACTTATCATTAAACTCTGTTGTGGACATATCAAAGTAATTTTTCGTTAACTGTTTACAAATATGATTCAAAAATAGCAAACTGTTTAATAAATAACAAATAAAAGTTAAACATTTTTTGTTGCCTCGAATAAAAAAAGCACTCAAACACCTATCAAATAAGGCAAAATTCCTTTAAGAACAAGGTTTGTATTTACGAATTCATACTATTTATAAAATTCATAACTTTCATAAATTACTGAAAGTTCTGTAACATAGTTAGCTTTTTTTATCTTTTTACTGGCTTTTATTCAACAAAATAGATGGACAACAATTTTGGAAGGTTAAACAACCACTTGTAAATCAGATTTTGTTGAACAAACGCAATCCAATACTTAAATACTTTTTTATGTTTCCTAATTATTTGTCCAACTATCAGAGCTGTACCTACAAGCCGTCCCAATTTGAAAATAGTTATTATTAGCTAATTTTGATGCAAAACACGTTAAAGTTCGTTGTCCATTAGAGTAAATAATATTACGCTTTTCTTATTTTCGTACTTTTATATCGTTTTACTTAACCAACGAGCTATGCCAAATTCAGAAGAAAGAGAAAAGAAACAAAATTTTAAGTTAAAAGTGTGGCAGATGATTCTGCTACCCATCATTTTAGCCCTTATCCCGTTGCTTTATCCCGAAGTAAAAGCCCTACTTGCTAGAAAACAACCGCGTTTCATTATCGAAAATCCAATTATTAGCTACGGCGATTCAGTAGTATATATTTATGCTGAAAATGCCGTAGCAAAAAAGCGAGAGCCACTCAATATTATAGTGGAAGGTCTGAAGTTTAAAGATGCAGCTAAGTTGGTTAAAACTAGTCCAGAATTAGAATGGGAATTTCTTTTCACTGCCTATGGTATTCCTGAAACCTTGTTTTCAGAGGGATTGAACACCATTGAAATTGGGTTCTCCAGCAGTACGAGCTACGATAAACTCAATGTTTATGTACGTCCTGATTTTTATCAAAAGCATCCTGTTGCAACTAATGATATTACTCCTCGTTTACGAGACTCTGTGGATACAGATGTGTATATAGCCACAATTACTTCCGCTGCCATGGATGACGACAACCGCGTGGGCATTATGGAAAGTGCACTTCGTGGTATGGGTCTAAAAGCATATGCCTTCAACGACGTAGTGCATGACAAGCGCGCTATGGAAAGCACAAAAATTTACTATTACTCTGACGATGCCACCGTAAAAGTAGATAGTATCAGAGCTTTGCTACGAAAAGATGTGAATGTAACAAATGTAGAAGCACAAAACATAAGTAAGGCGATTAGACTTGACCCCAAAGATAGCAAAAGGCTAAGGCAACAAATTGATATTGTGATTGGTAAAAATAAATAATAAACATATTTTTATTTGTAAAACTATTAATTTATCTATTTTGGCACATGAATAATAGAAATCATGAAAAACCTTTCTTACAGATTAGAAGGTTTTTCATGAATAAAATCTAGTTTCGCTAAACAATTTTAATAAGCCTCTCATGCTACAACTTTCGCCTAACCTTATTATCGGTATTGTTTTTTTCTACTTTATTTTACTCATCATTATTTCCTTATTCACTTCAAGAAACGTAAGTAGCGAGGATTTCTATGTAGCAGGCAGGAGGTCTCCTTGGTTTGTAGTCGCTTTTGGTATGATTGGTTCATCCCTTTCAGGCGTTACGTTCATCTCCATTCCAGGTGTAGTAGGTGCTACCCCAGAATTTATGGAACAACTCACAGGGCAAGCAACCGTTCGACAAAATATACAGTTCTCTTACATGCAAATTGTGTTTGGCTACTTCTTTGGTTATGCTGTTATTGCACTGTTGCTGCTGCCTATTTACTACCGCCTTAAACTGACTTCCATTTACAGCTATTTAGAAAATCGGCTCGGTTTATCTTCTTACAAAACTGGCGCTGCTTTTTTCATCATTTCGCGCACCATTGGCGCAGCATTTCGCCTATTTTTGGTAGCATTGGTCATGCAACGTTTCGTAATGGATGCTTATGGCATCCCATTTTGGGCTACTGTTGCTATTTCTATTCTACTCATTTGGATTTACACCTTTCGAGGAGGCATCAAAACTATTGTTTGGACAGATACCCTACAAACCAGTTTTATGCTCATCGCCGTAGTGCTTACCATTATATATATCGGTAAAGCCATGAACCAAAACATCAGTCAACTCATTACTAGCGTAGTAGAAAGTGATTATTCCAAAATGTTTTTCTTTGAAAAAGGCTGGTCAGACCCTAACAATTTTTTTAAGCAGTTCATTAGTGGGGCACTTATCACCATTGTGATGACAGGGCTAGACCAAGACATGATGCAAAAAAACCTCACCTGTCGAAACTTAAGAGATGCCCAAAAAAATATGTTTACCTTTAGTAGTATCCTCATTATCGTAAATTTACTTTTTCTCACACTAGGCGCTATGTTGTACCTCTACGCAACACACATTGACTTTGAGCCAATGTTGCGCACCGACGAACTTTATCCAACGCTTGCACTACAACATTTACCTGCTTTTGTAGGTATCTTGTTTATATTGGGTTTGGTAGCTGCCGCATACTCCAGCATTGATTCCGCATTAGCTGCTCTAACCACTTCATTCTGTGTAGATTTCCTTAATTTAGAGAAAAGCAAACAACCAGAAGCTACTAAAAAAAGAACGCGCTTTTTCGTACACATTGGATTCTCTGTATTAATATTTATTGTAATTATCATTTTCAATGCTATCAACAACGATTCAGTCATCAATAAACTATTCCAGATAGCGGGTTACACTTATGGACCGCTGCTAGGACTATTTAGTTTTGGGATGTTCACCAAATTGCATTTGCGCAACGCCCTTGTGCCTATCATTTGTATTGCTGCGCCAGTGCTGACTTATGTGTTAGATGCTTGGTTAGCTTCGCAAAATGTAAATATTGGTTTCTTAACCTTAGCCCTGAATGGCATATTGACTTTTGTAGGTTTGTTGCTGATTGCAAAAAAGAAAAAATAGGATTATTTAGTTTTTTTATCTACTAAACACATTAGATTAACTAAAAAATTGACCTTCAAATTCAACATATATTTGGGCTTAAAATGCTTATGTAAAAATTTGCTGCCTTATAAATATCAACCTTAACTATCTCAATCAAATAATTTGACAATTTTCTGTTTTATCAAAATAAATAATTACCTACTTTTATTCGTTGTAAATAATAGTTCATACCATGAAAATTGTCTCTGTCTTATTAATACTTATCTTTTTGATTCAGTCTGCCATAGCAACAACGCCTTTCATCTGCGATGGTAAGTTTTATATTGTTATGGTAGTGGACAACAAAAGTGTATTACAAGAAATCTATCTTACGCCTAGCGGTACTATCCAAAAACGCCTTATCCCATTAAATCAGCCACAACGTCAAGTTACAGCATTAGGCATGAGCATCCGAGATATGCACCTTTATGGTTTGGATTTTGATACTAAAGAGCTATTGAAAATAGATGCCGAAGGCAAAGTGGAATCTCTTGGTGTGCCAGAAGCACTGAATACCTCATTGGAATATTGGGCTGGCGATGTTGACCCTCAAGGGACGCACCTAACAGTGATTGGCATGGACAAACAAAAAGGTCAAGACGTAGTAACCTATCGCATTAGTTTATTTACGCCAAGACATTATGCTGGTATAAGTTCAATTATATCTGGTGTACCAACTTTAATTACTGATTTTGTAGCTGACCCTACCATTACTGCGGTTTATGCTTTTGATAAAATCAATCGCCAAATCGTAACCATGAATGGTAGTAACATCCAACATTATCAACACCAAAAAGTAGCACCATTTCTGGAAGGATTATTTTTTGACCGTCAAGGAAATCTATTTGGTTATGGTTCTAACAATGAATCAGAACAAAGTACACTTTACGCTATTGACAAAATTAGAGGTAGCATGATTCCTATTGATATAGGTACAAAAGGACGTTATGGCGATGGTTGCTCCTGCCCACATACTATGACGTTTACGAGAACCATCACGCCAGAAATAGTCAATAGCTGCGATGAAATTACAATTCAATATGAAATAATTAACAAAAGTGGTGTAGGTAGAACTATTCTCTTTGAGGATTTGCTCCCTGAAAATTTTATTATTCAAGAAATGACCAATCGCACTTTCACCTTAGCAACGATAGAAAGTGGAGAAGGTACTAATCGCCTTTTCATCCCTCGGTTGGATGTACTCATGGGCAAAAATGTGATTACCTTGCGAGTAAAATTAAAAGAAGCCGTTGCTACTAGCATCCGTACTCAAGCCAAATTGGAAAGATTGCCTTTGGGGCTTGGTGAAACAATGCTTTCAGACAATCCTTACACCATTGAGCCTAGCGATGCCAATGTGCTGCGCATTACACATGCCAATGAATTTGACTTATCGAGATTTTTGCAGTTTGACTGCGAAAAAACGCAAGCCATTATTGAACCCAATATTCAAAATGCTACTTTTGCATGGAGCGATGGCAGCACACAAAGTCAATTTACAACAACCCTGCCCGGCAAATATTGGGTAACAATTCAAACAGAATGCGCTATTCTAAACGATACTGTTGATATAGCGTTTCCCTCTAAACCAACGCTAAAATTAGCACAAAACCAAACCGTGCGACAGGGCACACTGCTTACCCTACCTTTTCAAACCAATCTTGTAGTCAAATCTATTGAATGGTCAAGTGAACGTGCATTTGACTTGAGTTGTCAAAATTGTGATTCACCCAATTTGACTGCTGTACAAAGCAATACTTATTACTTAAAAATTACAGACCAAGAAAATTGTATATGGGAAGATAATATTCAAATTGAAGTTTTGCCTGTTCGTACGATTTACGCGCCGAACGTATTTCGACCTTTTAGTAATACCTCTAATGAAGTATTTTATCTTCAAGGTATTTATAATACCGCAATCATAAAGCGCATCAGCATTTTCAATCGTTGGGGTTCAACCGTTTTTGAGCGTTCTGACATTCCTATCAATAATAAAGAATTTGGCTGGGATGGTACTGTTCTGGGCAATCTTGCCACTCAAGGCACTTATTTATGGACTGCTGAAATTGAATATTTAGATGGTTGGCAAGAAAATCTACAAGGCACAATTTTATTAGTAGATTGACATTATCCTAATCAAGGATAAATTTTAACCAAAT